>SCVT01000734.1 GCA_004296815.1 Reyranella sp.
TCTACTTCCACAACTGCCTCTACGAGAAGCTGTGGAAGGACAACCGCCGCCGCCACGTCGACACCTTCTCGACGGCGCAGCTGCTCCACACCTATCCGCCCGACTACAAGGTGATCTTCGTCGGCGACGCCTCGATGAGCCCCTACGAGATCGCCTATCCCGGCGGCTCGGTGGAGCACTGGAACGAGGAGGCGGGCCAGGTCTGGATCCAGCGCATGGCCGACACCTACCGCAGCATGGTGTGGCTGAACCCGGTGCCGGAGCGGCACTGGAGCTACACGCCGTCGATCCAGCTCCTGCAGCAGCTCTCGAGCAACCGCATGTTCCCGCTGACGCTCGGCGGCCTCGACAGCGCGATGAAGGAACTCAACAAATAGCGCCCAAGTGGACCCACTAGGCGGCGCAGAAAAAGGAAACGCACAGATGAAGACCGGACCGGCGATCGCCGAAATTCTCAAGAAGGAAGGCGTCGAGTTTCTGTTCGCCTATCCCGTCAACCATCTGATCGAGGCCTGCGCGGCGATCGACATCCGCCCCATCATCGTGCGCCAGGAGCGCATCGGCCTGCACATGGCCGACGCCATGTCGCGGCTCACCAAGGGCCGCAAGATGGGCGTGTTCTGCATGCAGAGCGGCCCGGGCTCGGAGAACGCCTATGGTGGCGTGGCCCAGGCCTACGGCGAGTCGATCCCGCTGCTGGTGATCCCGCAGGGCTATCCGCGCCGCATCGCGCACGTGCCGCCCAACTTCAACTCGACCATTGCCATGGCGCACGTCGCCAAGCACTGCGAGCCGATCACCAACGGCAAGGAAATCGCCAACATCATGCGCCGGGCCTTCAGCCTGCTGCGCAACGGCCGCGGCTCGCCGGTCATCGTCGAGCTGCCGAACGACGCCTATGCCGAGGACGCGCCCGATCCGCTGAACTACGAGCCGGTCGTCGTCACCAAGTACGGCCCCGATCCGGCGGCCGTCACCGAGGCGGCCAAGGTGCTGATGGCCGCCAAGCGTCCAGTGATCTATGCCGGCCAGGGCGTGCACTGGGCCGAGGCCTATGCCGAGCTGAAGGAGCTGGCCGAGCTGTTGGCGATCCCGGTGTGCACCAGCCTCGAGGGAAAGAGCAGCTTCGACGAGACGCATCCGCTGGCGCTGGGCTCGGGCGGCCGCGCCTATCCGAAGCAGGTGCGCTCCTTCCTCGACCGCTCCGATGTCATCCTGGGCATCGGCTGCTCGTTCACCGAGACCAACTTCGGCATCTCGATGCCGGCAGGCAAGACGATCATCCACGCCACGCTCGATCCTGCGCACCTGAACAAGGACGTGGCCATCAAGTACGGCCTCGTGGGTGATGCCAAGCTCACGCTCGCCGCGCTCGTCGCGGCGTGCAAAGCCGCGGGCGCCACCAAGCGAGACGCGACCGCGGTCGTGGCGGAGATCAAGCAGGTCGAAGACGAGTGGCTGAAGGAGTGGATGCCCAAGCTCACCAGCAACGACGCGCCGCTCAGCCCCTACCGCGTGCTGTGGGACCTGCAGCACACGGTCGACGTCGCCAACACCATCATCACCCACGATGCCGGCAGCCCGCGCGACCAGCTCTCGCCCTTCTGGAAGACGACGCAGCCGCACACCTA
>SCVT01000170.1 GCA_004296815.1 Reyranella sp.
CCCGGCCGGCCGCGGCACCGACACGTTGCCGGGCGGCCGCTGGCTCTTCCTGCCCATCCGCACCAGTCGCGCCCCGGCGGCCATCATCGGCGTCCTGCCCAACAAGGAAGGCCGCGAGCTGACGTCGGGCGAACGACGCCTCCTCGAGGCGGTGGGCAACCAGGCGGCCGTCGCCATCGAGCGGGTGATGCTGGCTGAGGACGTCGACCAGGCGCGGCTGGGTGCCGAGCGCGAGCGGCTGCGCGCCTCGATGCTGACCTCGGTGTCGCACGATCTCAGGACGCCACTTGCCTCGATCATCGGCGCGTTGTCGAGCCTCCGGAGCTACGCCGAGCGCTACGATCCTTCGGCGCGCGAGGAGCTCCTGTCGACGGCGCAGGCCGAAGCCGAGCGGCTGGACCGCTTCGTCGGCAACCTGCTCGACATGACCCGGCTCGACGCCGGCGCCGTGGCGCCCAAGCGCGAGGCGGTCGAGGTCGGCGACCTCGTCTCGACCAGCCTGCGCCGCGCTGGTCCCCTGCTGCGCGACCATGTCGTGGAAAGCGCGGTGCCGGCCGACCTGCCGCCCCTGCAACTCGACTTCGTGCTGGCCGAGCAGGTGCTGTTCAACCTGCTCGACAATGCCGGCAAGTACGCGCCGACAGGCGGGCGCATCGCCATCGAGGCCAGACGGTCGGGTAACTGCGTCGAGATCGTCGTGCGCGACGAGGGGCCGGGCCTGCCGGAGGCCGACCTCGACCGCATCTTCGACAAGTTCTACCGCGCCGATGCCGGCGACCGGCGGCGCGCCGGCACCGGCCTCGGCCTCGCCATCGCCCGCGGTTTCGTCGAGGCGATGGGCGGGACTCTGACGGCGGCCAATCGCGGCGACCGCAGCGGGGCGGAATTCACGCTAAGCTTCCCCGCATGACCGCAGAAGGTGCCACCATCCTGATCGTCGACGACGAGCCGCCGATCCGCCGGCTGCTGCGCACGACGCTGGCCGCGAACGAACATCGTGTCCTCGAGGCCGCGACCGGCGCCGATGCGCTGACGGCCATGCGCCACCACAAGCCCGACCTCGTGCTGCTCGATCTCGGCCTGCCCGACATCGACGGGCTTGGGTTGATCGGCCAGCTTCGCAAGCTCGCTCCGGTGCCGATCGTCGTCCTGTCCGGCCGCGGCGAGGAGGCGGCCAAGGTCGCCGCACTCGATTCCGGCGCCGACGACTATGTCACCAAGCCGTTCGGGGCCGAGGAGCTGATGGCCCGCATCCGGGCCGCGCTACGGCACCGGCTGCAGGAGCAGGGGGCGGACCGCGGTTTCGAGAGCGGCGACCTCAAGGTCGACCTGGTGCGCCGCCTCGTGCGGCGCGGCGCGGAGCCGGTGAAGCTCTCGCCCAAGGAGTACGACATCCTGGAGCAGCTCGCGATCCACGCCGGCAAGGTGCTGACGCATCGCCACCTGCTGCGCGAGGTGTGGCGGGACGAGTCGGTCGATCCGCAGTACCTGCGAGTCTACATCCGCCAGCTCCGTCAGAAGGTCGAGGTCGATCCCGCCTCGCCGCAGCACGTGCTCACCGAGCCGGGTGTCGGCTACAGGCTGGTCTGACGCGAAAAGGATCAGCCGATCGTGCGGACCAGGCGGACGACGTCGATGCCCTTGGAATCGATGCCGAACCACTCAAGGTAGAGCGGCACCTGGTGGTCAAGCATGTGGCGGCCGTGGTGTATGCGCCTTCCGTGCATGCGGGCACGCGTGAGCAGCGCCGTTTCGGCCGGCGCCATGATCACGTCGGCCACCACCGTGTCGGGATCGAGGATGGCTGGGTCGAAGGATTGCGGGTCGCTGGCCTTGAGGCCGAGCGGTGTCGCATTGACGGCGATGTGGATGCCCTTGGGTGGCGTGCGGACCTCGGCCACCGGTACGTCGGGATAGTGATGGGTCAGGCGGTCGATCGCCTTGTTGGCGCGCGCCTCCTGGATCTCGGTGACGAGCAGGCGGCCGACACCGGCCTCACAGAGCGCCGCGGCGATGCCGCCGCCGGCGCCACCCAGGCCGACCAGCCAGACGCTGGCGCCACGCACCTTGTGGCCCTGCGCCTCGAGCCCGCGCACGAAGCCCACGCCGTCGACATTGTCGCCGGAGAGCGTGCCGTCGCGCTCGCGGCGCACCAGGTTGACGCTGCCGGCGGCCTGCGCGCGCGGCGTCGCCCGCGTCAGCAGGTCGAGGATCGTCGTCTTGTGCGGGATGGTGACGGTGAAGCCGCCGAGATTGCGCATCTTGGAAAGCGCGTCGAGCATCAGCGGCAGCAGCTCGGGACCGCCCTCGAAGGGCAGCCACACGGCGTTGGCGCCGACCGCGGCGAAGACCTGCGCCATGACCCCGGTCGCGCGGAGCTGGCGGATCGGGTCGCCGATCGTGCCGTAGAGGCGCGTGGCGCCGTTCACGTGGAACAGGCCGGTATGGAGAGACGGATCTGCCTGGTTCATGGCGCCCCAAACGAAGACGGCGGAGCTTGCGCTCCGCCGTCGATCTTGGCTACGGGCCTTGCCCGACGCTAGAGATTCTTCAGCACGTGCTCGGCCGATGACACCTCGAAGGCGCCCGGCTTCTCGACGAACAGGTGCTTGATGACGCCGTTGTCGACGACCATCGCGTAGCGCTGGCTGCGCTTGCCGAGGCCGAACTTCGAGCCGTCCATCGTGAGGCCCATCGCCTCGGTGAACTCGGCATTGCCGTCGCCCAGCATCATCACCTTGTCGCCGGCCTTCTGGTCCTTGCCCCAGGCGCCCATGACGAACGCATCGTTCACGGAGATGCAGGCGATCGTGTCGATGCCCTTGGCCTTCAGCTTGTCGAACTCGGTGACGAAGCCCGGCACATGCTTGGCCGAGCAGGTCGGGGTGAACGCACCCGGCAGCGCGAAGGCCACGACCTTCTTGCCCGGGGCGAAAAGCTCTTCGGTGGTCACGGCCTTGGGGCCCTCGGGACCCAACATGCGCAGCGTGGCGCTGGGGACCTTGTCGCCGACTTTCGCCATTATTTGCTCCTCCAATAAACGCCGCCCAACCGCGGCTTTCTCGAACCGGCGGACCCTAGGCCGGGGTCGGGTCTTTGTCCATGCGAGGGGCCGTCGATGAGATGGGGGGCGGAGGCCTTGAGTTTTGGCCGGACAATCCCCATGGATTTAGGAGATGATTCGCCATGCCCGGGTCTAGCTCCCCCGCCGCCACCTTGGTCGGCCGCTTCCTGGTCGCCGCGCCGTCGATGCCCGACGAGCGCTTCCAGAGGAGCGTCGTGTTCATCTGCAAGCATGACGACGACGGTGCGCTCGGGATCATCGTGAACAACAAGGTCGACGACCTTCCCCTGGGACAGGTCTACAAGCAGCTCGGCATCGAGGTGCCGCAGACCGCGGCCGAGAAGCCGGTGCTGTTCGGCGGCCCGGTCGAGACCTCGCGCGGGCTGGTGCTGCATTCGGCCGACTACAAGCGCGACGAGACGCTGCTGATCGAGGGCGGCATGGCGCTCACCGCCTCACTCGAGATCCTGAAGGACATGGCGGGCGGCAGCGGCCCGAAGAACGCCTGGCTGGCCTTGGGCCATTCCGGCTGGGCGCCCGGCCAGCTCGACCGCGAGATGCAGGACAATGCCTGGCTCGTGGTCGACGGCGATGCGGAGCTTGTGTTCGACGGCGACTTCGCCGCCAAGTGGCAGCGCGCGCTCGACAAGCTCGGCAAGGGCGGTCCCGGCGGCAAGTTCGACCTTGCCTCCTTCTCGCATCAGTCCGGCCGCGCCTGACTTCGTTGCGCACCGAATGGTGCGCAAGATGTGCAATTCTCGATGTCCGATTGTGGTTACGTTCCCCAGGCGAACGGGCCTATAGCGACGAATACGTCGACCGCAAACCTCCCTTCGCGGACGGCGCGCGTACCCGGGACGTCCGCGCTCCTTCCCCAACCCCTATTGGGAGCGCGGGCGTCCCGTCCTCGTTTCGGGACGCTGCTTATTCCGCCGCGATCTTCGCGGTCGCCGGCGAGCGATAGGCGGCGAGCAGCGACGCTTCGCGCTCCTTCGCGGCCTTCACGTTCTTCTCCTTGATGTGGCCGAAGCCGCGCATCGTCTCGGGCACTGATGCGATCTGCACCGCCACCGCATGGTTGTCCTGGCTGAGAGTGGACAGCAGCGTATCGACCGTCGCTTCGTACTCGCCGATCAGGCGGCGCTCCATGCGCCGCTCCTCGGTGTAGCCGAAGACGTCGAGCCTTGTGCCGCGCAGCTTCTTCAGCGATGCGAGGAAGCGGAAGGCCGGCATCATCCAGGCGCCGAACTCGCTCTTCTTGAGCTGGCCGGTCGTCGGATCGCGATCGGCGAACAAGGGCGGCGCCAGATGGAAGGTGATCTTGTAGTCGCCCTCGAACTGCTGGCTGAGCTTCTTGTGGAACTCGCCGTCGCTGTAGAGGCGCGCCACCTCGTATTCGTCCTTGTAGGCCATCAGCTTGTAGAGCGACTTGGCGACGGCTTCGGCGAGCCCCTTGCGGCCCGGCGCCTTGTCCTTCTCGGCCTTCGCCACCTTGTCGACCAGCGCGCGGTAGCGTTCGGCGTAGGCCGCGTCCTGGTAAGCCGTGAGGAGCTCGACGCGCTTGGACACGATCTCCGGCAGGGTGCGCGCCACCGGCTTCTCGATGCGGAGCGTCGGCTTGGCGGCGGCCTGCACGGAAGCGAGGTTGTGGGCGGCGAGGCGGCCCCAGGCGAAGGTGCGCTTGCTGCTCTCGACCGCGACGCCGTTCAGCTC
>SCVT01000171.1 GCA_004296815.1 Reyranella sp.
TGGTGCGCCCACACATAGTCGTTGGTGTAGCCCAGGGCACGGTAGTAGGCCCGCGTGCGCGCCATGTAGGGCACCGGCGCCCCGTCCTGCGATCCGTCCATCGCGTTTCCTCGTTCGCCTTTTCGTCATCTTGGGCGCGGTTTGCTAGAACGGCAACCATGCGCATCCTCTGCATCGCCGTCCTGCTGATGTTCGCCTCCGCTGACGCCGCGCGCGCGCAAGCGCCCGCATTCTTCACCGCCTTCGTCCTGCTGGGCGAGGGCAGCGACGGCGCGACGGTGCCGATGGTGCGCTCCGTCGCCGAGCGCATGACGGCCTGCCCGGTGCTGCGCTCCTCGCATGGCGGTCCGCCCGTGCCGATGACGCCCCGTACGAGGCCCGAGGGCGGGCAGTTCGACCGCGTGACGGTCTGCGAGGCGCGCTATCCGGTGGGCGAGGCCGCGAGCGTCTTCGCCGGCGACCGCAGGATCGACCTGCCTGCAGTGTCGCTCGGCACGCCGCGCCGCGTCGTGCTGGTGGGCGACAGCGGCTGCAAGGGCGACACGCCGCACAAGCCGCAGAGCTGCACGGGCGACGGCTTCGCCAAGGTCTGGCCGTTCGGCATGCTGTCGGACGAGGAGGCGGGCAAGCGCCCCGACCTGATCGTCCATGTCGGCGACTACAACTACCGCGGCACCGACCGCGGCCTCTCGTTTCCCACGCGCGTGACGGGCTATGCCGAGCCCTACAAAGCGAGCGTCTACGACACCGGCGACCTCGACGACGAGGACGTGCCCGAGCTGCCGATCGGCGCGGCCTACTGGAGCCAGAACATGCGGGGGAGTCCCAACCCCGACAGATGGACCAACTGGCGCGACGATTTCTTCCTGCCGGGCGCCAGGCTGCTGCCGGCGGCGCCGTGGCTGTTCGCCCGCGGCAACCACGAGCTCTGCAGCCGCGCCGGTCCCGGCTGGTTCTATCTCCTCGACGTGGGCTCCAGCCTGCTCGGGCCGGGCCGAGGCCAGCGATCGTGCCCGCCGCAGACGCCGGCCGACTGGCGCGACGGCGCCTGGCCCTCGCCGCCGATGCCCTTTGCCGGCCAGAAGTTCCCGACGGTCCTGACGCCGCCCTTCCGCGTGAAGCTCGGCACGCTCGTCCTCGTCATGGTCGACTCGGCCAATGCCGCCGACGCGGTGCTCTACAATCTCGAACCCTACATCCTGCAGTACCGCCAGATCGCCGGCTGGCTGGCGGCCGACCACACGCCGACCTGGCTGGTGACGCACCGGCCGATCTGGGGCGTGGTGAAGCGCGACAAGGGCGGCCCGATCGGCCTCACGCCCTACGGCTTCATCAACGAGACGCAGCGCGAGGCGCTGCGCCGGGTCTTTCCCGACGGGCTGCCGAACCACGTGAAGGTGGCGATCGCGGGCCACATGCACCGCTTCCAGGCGATCGGTTTCGAGACCCGCCAGCCGCCGCACCTCGCCGTCGGCACCGGCGGCATGGAGCTCTCGCATGTCCAGCCGCCGCCCGCGCCCGACGATCCGAGGAAGCCCGTGCGGGTGAAGGAGCTCGACAAGGCGGACGCCTGGGTCGTCGGACTGCGCGACTTCGCGGCCATGATCATGCTGCCGGTCGACGACGGCACCTGGACCAGCACCCTGCACGGCATGGCAGGCGAGATCCTCGCGGTCTGCGATTCGCGCTGGCCCGGTCAGGGCCGGCAGCGCTCGGTGTGCGAACTGCGCTGAACTCCTAAGCCCGGCCGGCCGCGACCTCGCGCTGGTAGTAGAGCAGGTCGAGCTCGGGCGCGGCCTTGCCGAGCGTGGTCAGGATCATGTGAGCGTGGCCGCGATGGTGGGTCTGGTGGTTGAACCAGTGGTCGAGCGCCGGCATCAGCTCCTGCTCGAATTCGTCCGGCGAGGAGACGCGGCGGTAGCGGATCGTGCCGGCGAGCTTTTCTTCGGTCAGGCCGCCGATCCACTGCACGATGCGGCGGTCCTCGGCCTCGCGCGCCGCTCTCAGCTCGGCGAACTTCTCGTGCATGATCGCGTCCAGCCGGGTGGGTGCCTCGCCCGCGCCGGTGAAGCGCTTCATCCAGATGTAGTCGGTCGCCAGCAGGTGGTTGAGCGTGCCATGCATCGACTTGAAAAAGGCGCCGCGGTCGGCGCGGTGCTCGGCGTCCGACAGGCCCGACGCCGCGTCGTAGATCCGGCGGTTGGCCCAGGCGTTGTAGCCGGCGAACTCGACATAGTGCTTCTTCATGCCGCCATCCTGACGCCAGGGCGGCGGACGGCAAGATTGATTCGGCCGTTCAACCCAAAGGCGTTGACCTACCAGTGCAGCTTGATGCCGCCCGTGCCGGCGTAGCTGCGCGCGGTGCTGGCGAAGTCGCCGTCGAACTGGGCGTAGACCCGGAGCATGCGGCCGAGCTCGACCTCGACCGCCGCGGTGACGACCAGCGCGTCGCTGGCGGGCGAGGTGCCCTGCACCGTGAAGGGCACGCCCGGACCCAATGCCGCGAAGGTCGAGGTCGAGGCACGGTAGGTGTTGAACTCGTGCGCCCAGCCCAGCCGCGCGCGCGGCCGCAGCACGGTCGCCTCGTCGAGCTCGATCATCGCCCGGAACTCTGCACCGAGCACGGAGCGCACCGAGGTGGTGGTCTGGCCCTGCACGTTGAGCCCCGTCAGGCCCGGTGCACCCGTCGCCATGTTGCGCGCCGTCTCGCTGTAGCTGTCCTGCTGCAGGGCCTGGACCGTGAGGTTGCCGAACGGCGTGAAGGCCACGCGATCGAGACCGAAGGTCCAGCCGCCCTCGACCCGGCCGCCATACTGGTTGCCGCCGAAGGCGCCGCTCACCTGCTCGGTGAGCGAGCCGGTGGCGACATAGCGCTGGGTGGTGAAGCTGCCGCGGCCGTACGCGAGCGCCGCGTCGAGATAGGCCGCCCCCGCCGTGTAGCTGCCGTAGGCGCCGAACACGAGCGACTGCGAGCCGCCGGTGCTCGAGAGGCTGTTCAGCGCGAAGCCCGCGCTGGTCGTGCCCAGCATGGCGCCCACCAGCAGGTTCGGCGTGACGTAGATGTCGATGCCGGTCGCGCCGCCGCCCGAGGTCACGTTGACCTGCGCACTGCCGGTCGTGGCGTTGGCGTCGTAGTTGCCGGCGGCGCCGAAACCCTGCGCCCAATAGTTCATGCGCCGGCCGGGCGTCGTGCCGTCCTGGCAGGCATCACCGCTACAGGCCTCGGCGAGCTCGAGGCTGCGGCGCTGGCCGCCGTTCGACTGGGCGAGCGACGTGCCGGCGGTGCGGCTGGTGTTGATCTGGCCGAACACCGTACCGAAGAGCTGGTTGAAGGCGCCGAACGAGGCGTTCTGGCCGGTCGAGGCGACCTCGCCGGTGAGCTGCGAGAGCGTGTTGGGGGCCGTCGACTGCAGGAGCTGCGTATAGAAGGCGGCCGCGGTGCCGGTCAGGCTGGTCGAATACTGCGCCTCGAGCGCATTGGCGACGGACTGTGCGTTGCTGCCGCCCTGCCCCGACGCGAACGCCGTGAAGGGGATGCGCGAGAGGATGAGGTCGATGCTGCCGGCGTTGTACAGCGCCGAGGCGTTGAAGAAGATCGACGAGCTGTCGATGCCGGCGAACGATCCGGTCGAGGACGCGAAGGTGAGGGCGCCGGCATAGACGGTGGTCGAGCCGTAGAGGCCGGGCTGGACCTGAGCGCGCAGGCGGCCGGCGAGGTTCGCCGTCCCGGTCACCGCAAGCGTGTCGAAGTTGGTGGCGGTCGCCGTCGGCAGCACGCGCAGCGCCAGCGTGCCCGCCGAGGTCTGCGTGAAGGTGCCGTTGATTGTATGCACCGAGCTGCCGCCCGGGGTGAGGGCGGTGCTGACGGTGATCAGGCCGCTGTTGGTCAGCAGGTGGCCGGTGCCGGTGTCCGCGGCGATCGTGCCGTCGAGCGTGCCGGTATTGGTGATGACTGCGTTGTTGCCGACGGCCACGCGCACCGAGAAGGG
>SCVT01000172.1 GCA_004296815.1 Reyranella sp.
GGCCGGGCCTTTCGCCACCGGGCGCGGCCGGTGCAGCGTCGCCACGCCGCCGCCGTCCGGGTCGGCCGGATCGAAGGCGGGGTCGCCGCTCATCGCCGCGGCGAGCGCGGGATCCTCGTGGACCTCGTGCATGTTGCTCGGCATCTCGGGCATGGGCGGCGGCTCCATGCGGATCTGCAGGCTGGCCAGCAGGGTCACCACCTGCTCGCGCAGGTTGGTGAGCAGCGCCTCGAAGAGGTTGAAGGCCTCGCGCTTGTATTCGTTCAGCGGGTCCTTCTGGCCATAGGCGCGAAGGCCGATGCCCTGGCGCAGATGGTCGAGGTGCAGCAGGTGGTCCTTCCACGCCTGGTCGAAGAGCTGCATCAGCACGCTCTTCTCGACCTGGCGCCAGACCTCGGGACCGTACTGCGCCGCCTTCTGGGCGAACACGCGTTCGGTCGCGTCCTCGAGGCGGGCCTTGATCTCCTCGTCGGCGATGCCTTCTTCCTTGGCCCACTCGTCGATCGGCAGGTCGAGGGCGAAGACACGCTTCACGTCGTCCTTGAGCTCGGCGACCTTCCACTGCTCGGCGTAGACGTCCTCGGGGATGGTGCGCTTGACCATCGAGTCGACGACGTCGCGGCGCATGCCGGCCACGGTGTCGGACACGTCCTCGGTGGCCATCAGCTCAAGGCGCTCCTTGTAGATCTCCTGGCGCTGGGCGTTCATCACGTCGTCGAAGCGCAGCAGGTTCTTGCGGATCTCGAAGTTGCGCGCCTCGACCTTGCCCTGCGCGGTCTCCAGCGCCTTGTTGAGCCAGCGGTGGGTCAGCGCCTCGTCGTCGGCCATGCCCTTCTTCTGGACCCAGTCGAGCACCTTGTTGTTGCCGAAGATGCGCATCAGGTCGTCTTCCAGGGACAGGAAGAACTTGGAGGCGCCGGGGTCGCCCTGGCGGCCCGAGCGGCCGCGCAGCTGGTTGTCGATGCGCCGGCTCTCATGGCGCTCGGTGCCGACCACGTAGAGGCCGCCGGCGGCACGCACGATCTCGCGGTCGCGCTCGACGCCCGCACGGAGCTCGGCAGCGACGCGGTCGATCTCGGCCTGGCGCTGCGCCTCGTCGGGGAACTTGGCGATGATGTCCGGCTCGCTCTGGCGCAGCAGCATCTCGATGTTGCCGCCGAGCTGGATGTCGGTGCCCCGGCCGGCCATGTTGGTGGCGATGGTGACCGAGCCAGGCCGGCCGGCCTGGGCCACGATCACGGCTTCCTGCTCGTGGAAGCGGGCGTTCAGCACGTTATGCGGAATTCCGGCCTTCTTGAGCGCCGCCGACAGTTCCTCGGACTTCTCGATCGTCACCGTGCCGACCAGCATCGGCTGGTTACGGGCGCGGCATTCCTCGATCAGCTTGACGATGGCGCGCGTCTTGTCGGCCAGCGTGCGGTAGATCTCGTCGTCGGCGTCCTTGCGGGCGACCGGCACGTTGGTCGGGATCTCGACGACCTCGAGCTTGTAGATCTCGGCGAACTCGGAAGCCTCGGTCAGCGCCGTGCCGGTCATGCCCGAGAGCTTCGGGTACATGCGGAACAGGTTCTGGAAGGTGATCGAGGCCAGCGTCTGGTTCTCGCGCTGGATCTCGACATGCTCCTTGGCCTCGAGCGCCTGGTGGAGGCCCTCGGAGTAGCGGCGGCCGGCCATCATGCGGCCGGTGAACTCGTCGATGATGACGACCTGGCCGTCCTTGACGATGTAGTCGACGTCCTTGGCGAACAGCTTGTGGGCGCGCAGTGCCTGCGTGACGTGATGCAGCACCGACACCATGTTCGGCGCGTAGAGGCTGATGCCTTCGGGCAGCAGCCCGTCGCCGCGCAGGATGTCCTCGACCGCCTCGACGCCGGCGTCGGTCAGCACGACGGTACGGTTCTTCTCGTCCTTCTCGAAATGCTCGGCCGCGAGCCGCGGGATCACCGTGTCGGCGCGGCGGTAGAGCTCGGAGGAATCCTCGGCCGGGCCGGAGATGATCAGCGGCGTGCGCGCTTCGTCGATCAGGATCGAGTCGACCTCGTCGACGATCGCGTAGTTGAAGGGCCGCTGGACCATCGCGGTCTGCTGGTACTTCATGTTGTCGCGCAGATAGTCGAAGCCGATCTCGTTGTTCGTGCCGTAGGTCACGTCGCAGGCGTAGGCCGCCTTGCGCTGCTCGTCGTCGAGCTCGTGCACGATCACGCCGACGGTGAGGCCGAGGAACTTGTAGACCCGGCCCATCCACTCGGAGTCGCGCTTGGCGAGGTAGTCGTTCACCGTGACGACGTGCACGCCCTTCCCTTCGAGGGCGTTGAGGTAGACCGGGAGCGTGGCGACCAGGGTCTTGCCCTCGCCGGTCTTCATCTCGGCGATCTTGCCCTGGTGCAGGACCATGCCGCCCTTGAGCTGGACGTCGAAATGACGCTGCCCGAGAGCCCGCTTGGCGGCCTCGCGGACCGTCGCGAAGGCCTCGGCCTGGAGGTCCTCGAGGGTCTCGCCCTTGGCCAGCCGCTCGCGGAACTCGGCCGTCTTGCCACGCAGCTGCTCGTCGGAGAGCTGGGCCAGATCCGGTTCGAGGGCATTGATCTTGGCGACCGGCTTGTCGAAGCCTTTGACGATCCGATCGTTGGCCGTGCCGAAGAGACTCCGGGCAAGCGCTCCCAGCATGAAAACCTCGGTATTTTAACGACTTAGGCGGGCACGCGGCCCGCCGTCCCAGCCAGAGATAGAGAGCGCCCCCTTGAGTGTCAACGCAACCGGACCCGTTCGGTGCCGTCCTGCGCGCCCATGACGCCTCACGAAAAAGTGCCGCAATTCAACGCCATGACACCCACCATCGGGGAGGCGGCGCTTGCTTGGCCCAAGCGGGGCTGTGTAAACGGTTTGCGCCTTTCGTCACGAGTGAATCTTCGGAGCCAGCCATGAGCTATCGCCCTCTGCGCCTTGTCCTTCTGTGCGGCGCGGCCGCCGCGATCGCGGGATCGGCGATGGCCCAGCCTCAAAATCCGGCCCAGGGGCAGCAGCAGGCGCCCAAGCCGCCGGCGCAGCAGCCCGCCCAGCAACCGGCCAAGCCGCCGGCCCAGGTCGCCCAGCCGGCGCCCAAGGACCCGGTTGTCGCCACCGTGAACGGCCAGCCGGTGCGCCTCTCCGAACTCGAGATCGCGCAGCAGTCGCTGCCGCAGCAGTACCGCAACATGCCGCTGCAGGCGGTGTTCCCGGCGCTGCTCGAGCGCCTGATCGACAGCAAGCTGGTCGTGCAGGAAGGCAAGAAGAGCAAGACCAACGAGGATGCCGCCTTCAAGAAGCGCATGGCCTTCGTCGAGGAGCAGGTGCTGCAGGATTACTGGATCCAGCGCGAGATCGCCAAGATGGTGACGGCCGAGAAGATCCAGCAGCGTTACCAGGAGCGGCTGAAGTCGATGCCGTCCGAGGAGGAGGTGCATGCGCGCCACATTCTCGTGTCGACCGAGGACGAGGCCAAGGCGCTGATCGCCGAGCTGAAGAAAGGTGCCGCCTTCGACAAGCTCGCCAAGGACAAGTCGACCGACAAGGCTTCGGGCGCCGAGGGCGGCGACCTCGGCTGGTTCAAGAAGTCGGACATGGTGAAGGAGTTCGCCGACGCCGCCTTCGACCTCAAGAAGGGCGAGCTGAGCGAGGCGCCGATCAAGACGCAGTTCGGCTACCACGTCATCAAGGTCGACGACCGCCGCACCGCGCCGCCGCCGGCGCTGGAGGAGCTGGCCGAGCAGATCCGCGAGGAGCTCGCCCGCGAGGCGGTGACCGCGCAGCTCGACAAGATGCGGTCGGGCGCCAAGATCGAGAAGTTCAACATGGACGGCAGCAAGCCCGAGGCGACGCCGGCCGCGGCCCCGGCCAAGCCGGCCGCCCCGGCGCCGGCCAAGCCCGCGACGCCGCCCAAGTGACATTGAAGTAAAACTCACGTTTTCGGGCGTTTCTGGTGTAGGCTCCGCCGTTCGGGCGGCCGCGTCGCTGCGGCCGCGCCCAAGGGGAGTTCCATGTCCGCCACGCACGCCGTATCGCCGCTCGCGCCCAAGACGACGCCGACGCTGCCCCGCATCGCGGGCGTGAAGCTCGGCGCCGCGCGATCGGGCGTGCGTTACAAGGACCGCGACGACGTCATGCTGGCGGTCGTCCCGGCCGGCGCCACCATCGCGGGCGTGCTGACCAAGTCCAAGACCTGCTCCGCGCCGGTCGACTGGTGCCGCAAGAACCTGGCACGCGGCAAGGTCCGCGCCATCGTGGTCAATGCGGGCAATGCCAACGCCTTCACCGGCAAGGCCGGTGACAAGGCGGTCGAGGAGACCACGCGGGCGATCGCCCAGGCGCTGGGCTGTCCGCGTAACGAGGTCTTCATGGCCTCGACCGGCGTGATCGGCCAGCCGCTCGATTGGGAGAAGATCGCCGCTGTGGTGCCGACGCTGATCAAGTCGGGCCGAGAGGATTCGTGGGCCGCCGCTGCCGGCGCGATCATGACCACCGACACCTTCCCAAAGCTCGCAACCCGGCAGGCCAAGATCGGCGAGAAGACGGTGACCATCAACGGCTTCCTCAAGGGCTCCGGCATGATCGCGCCCGACATGGCGACGATGCTGGGCTTCGCCTTCACCGATGCGAAGATCCCGGGACCCGTGCTGCAGAAGCTGCTGGCCGACGCCTCCGACAAGTCGCTGAACTGCGTCACGGTCGACGGCGACACCTCGACCAGCGACACGCTGCTGATGGTCGCCACGGGCGCCGCCCGCCACGCCCCGATCGAGGAAGCCGACGATCCCGTGCTGGTCGATTTCAAGCGTGCCCTCGACGAGGTCTTGATCGACCTGGCGCAGCTCCTCGCGCGCGACGGCGAGGGCGCCACCAAGTTCGTGACCATCAATGTCGGTGGCGCTTCCTCCAACGGCGCTGCCCGCAAGATCGGCCTCGCGGTCGCCAACTCGCCGCTGGTGAAGACCGCGATTGCCGGCGAGGACGCCAACTGGGGCCGCATCGTCATGGCCGTTGGCAAGTCGGGCGAGCGTGCCGACCGCGACAAGCTCCGCATCTCGATCGGCGGCGTGCGCA
>SCVT01000173.1 GCA_004296815.1 Reyranella sp.
TGATCAGCGTCGCCATCGGCAACAGCACGTCGCGCAACGCGGTCTCGGCATCGCTGAGCAGCAGCCGATGGCCGCCCTTGGCCACCATCACCGGATCGACCACCAGCGGCACGCCGGACGCATGCTTCTTTAGGCCGGCGGCAACCACGCCGATCACCTCGGCGCTGTGCAGCATGCCGGTCTTCAGCGCATCGGCGCCGATGTCGGAAAGAACGACCTCGATCTGCTGGGCGATGAAGGCCGGCTCGACCGCCACGACACCGTGCACCCCCTCGGTGTTCTGCGCCGTCAGCGCCGTAATCGCGGTCGCCGCGAACGCGTTCATCGCGGTCACGGCCTTGATGTCGGCCTGGATGCCCGCGCCGCCCCCTGAATCGGAGCCGGCGACGATCAACACGCGGCCTTTCACGCCGCAGCCCGCGGCAGCGCCTCGATGATCTGGTCGACGACCTTGGCAACGAGGTCCGAATCGTCGCCCTCGGCCATCACCCGGATCAGCGGCTCGGTGCCCGACTTGCGCACCAGGATGCGGCCGCCCTTTCCGAGCTTGGCTTCGGCGGCGGCGATGGCCTTGGTCACCTTCGCGTCGCCGAGCGCCGCGTTGGCGTCGGTGACACGCACGTTCTTCAGGAGCTGCGGCACCGGATCGAAAGCGTGGAAGGTCTCGCTCGCGGGCTTGCCGCTCTTCACCATGGCGGCCAGTCCCTGCAGCGCGGCCATCAGCCCGTCGCCGGTCGTGGCATGGTCGGTCATGATGATGTGGCCGGATTGCTCGCCGCCCAGGTTGAAGCCGTCGGCGCGCATGCGTTCCAGCACGTAGCGGTCGCCGACCTGGGTGCGCACCAGCTTGAGCTTGCGCGCGCCGAGATAGCGCTCCAGCCCGAGATTCGACATGACGGTGGCGACCACCCCGCCGCCGGCCAGCCCGCCATCGCGCTTCCAGTGATCGGCAATGGTCGCCATCAACTGGTCACCGTCGATCACCTTGCCGGTCTCCGACACCAGGATCACGCGATCGGCGTCGCCGTCGAGCGCCACACCGATATGGGCGCCGTGCGAGACGACCTGCTCCTGCAGCACGCCGGGATGCGTCGAGCCGCAATTGCCGTTGATGTTGAAGCCGTCGGGCGAGACGCCGACACGGACCACCTCGGCGCCGAGTTCCCAGAAGACGGTCGGCGCCACCTTGTAGGCGGCACCGTTGGCGCAATCGACCACGACCTTGAGGCCGCTGAGGTCGAGCCCACGCGGCGCCGATCCCTTCACCGCCTCGATGTAGCGCCCCTCGACATCGTCCAGGCGCTTGGCGCGGCCGATCTCGGCCGGCGCGGCGAGCTTCATGTTGGACGGTGACGTGACCAGCGCCTGGATCTCCGTCTCGACCGCGTCGGAGAGCTTGAAGCCGTCATGGCCGAACAGCTTGATGCCGTTGTCCTCGTAAGGATTGTGCGACGCCGAGATCATGACGCCCATGTCGGCGCGCATGGAGCGCGTCAGGAAGCCGACCGCTGGCGTCGGGATCGGTCCCAGCAGCAGCACGTCGACGCCGACCGACAGGAAGCCTGCCGTCAGGGCCTGCTCGATCATGTAGCCGGAGAGCCGCGTGTCCTTGCCGATCACGGCGCGGTTGCGGTGGGCGCCGCGGCGGAACACCTGTCCCGCGGCCATGCCGATGCGCATGGCGATCTCGGCGGTCATGGGCGCGGTATTGGCGCGACCGCGCACGCCGTCGGTGCCGAAGAGAGAACGAGCCATCGCCGGCGAGTTTATCGCATTGCCGCTGAAACCGCGAGCACCTGCCGCGTGGCGATGACATTGTGGACGCGCACGATGGCCGCACCCCGTCTCACCGCCTCTGCGGCCAGCCAAGCCGAGGCGGGATCGCGGTCGGACGGTCTTTCGACACCGGTCAGCTTGCCGATGAAGCTCTTGCGCGAGCAGCCGATCAGCACGGGATAGCCGGCCTCGGCGAGACGGCCGGTACCGGAGATCAGCTCGAGCTCCTGGGCCACGCTCTTGCCGAAGCCAATGCCTGGATCGAGCGCGATGCGTTGGCGCGAGACGCCTGAGGCCTCGCAGGAGGCCGCGTGTTCGACGAGGAATGCGCGTACATCCTCGACGACATCGACGTAGGCCGGACCGGCGAAGCTGTTCTCCGACAGGCCGCGCCGGTGCATCAGCACGACGTCGCAGCCTCGATCGGCGACCAGAGGCAACATCTCCGGATCATCGCGTAGGGCCGAGATGTCGTTCACGATGCGGGCCCCGGCATCGAGCGCGGCGCGAGCCACGGAGGCCCGCCGCGTGTCGATCGAGACCGTGGCCTTCTGCCGGGAGAGCCCCTCGACGACGGGCAGGACGCGGCGCAGCTCCTCCTCGGCCGATGTCGGCTGCGATCCCGGCCGGGTGGATTCGCCGCCGACATCCAGGATATCGGCGCCCTCTGCCAGGAAGCGCAGGCCATCGTCGATGGCCCGCGCCGGGTCGAGGCGTT
>SCVT01000174.1 GCA_004296815.1 Reyranella sp.
CATGGGCTTGAACTCGTGCTTGTCCTTGCCCGAGACGCGCTCGGACCAGGGATCGATCTGGGCAAACTTCTGGGAGAAGACGAAGCGGTCGAAATAGCCGCGCCGCTTTTCCGCGTCCTGTACGATCTGGCGCCTGATCTCGTCGACGCCGACCCGCTTGGCCCACTTGTAGATGCGCTCGAGGTAGCGACCCTGCTCGCGGTACATCTGGACCACCGCGACGATGAGCTCGAGCGCCTCGTCCTCGGTCTTCGCGGCGCCCAACAGCTCGGTGCCCTTGATGTCGAGGCCGGCGGCGCCAGCAAAGTGGATCTCGTAACCGGAGTCGACACAGATCACGCCGACATCCTTGCAGGTCGCCTCGGCGCAGTTCCGCGGGCAACCCGACACCGCCATCTTGACCTTGGCCGGCGTCCACGATCCCCACATGAACTTCTCGATGCGCACGCCGAACCCGGTCGAGTCCTGCGTGCCGAAGCGGCACCAGTCGCTGCCGACGCAGGTCTTCACCGTGCGCAGCCCCTTGGCGTAGGCGTGACCTGAGACGAATCCCGCCTTGCCGAGGTCGGCCCACACCGCGGGTAGGTCCTCCTTGCGCACCCCCAGCATGTCGATGCGCTGGCCGCCGGTGACCTTCACGGTGGGGATGTTGAACTTGTCGACCACGTCGGCGATGGCGCGCAGCTCGTCCGAGGTCGTCATGCCGCCCCACATGCGGGGCACGACGGAGAAGGTGCCATCCTTCTGGATGTTGGCGTGGACCCGCTCGTTGACGAAGCGCGACTGGTAGTCGTCGGCATATTCGTCCGGCCAGTCGCTGACGAGGTAGTAGTTGAGCGCCGGCCGGCACTTGGCGCAGCCGCAGGAGGTCTTCCAGCCGAGTTCCTGCATGACGGCGGGCAGGGTCTTGAGCTCCTTGGCCTTGATCAGGCGGCGCACGTCGTCATGCCCGAGGTCGGTGCAGGGACACATCGGCTGCACAGCGCTGCGGTTGAATGCATCGCCCAGGGTCAGTTCCATGAGCTGCTCTACTAGCCCGGTGCAGGTGCCGCACGAGGCCGAGGCCTTCGTGTGGGCGCGCACCTCGTCGAGCGTGGTGAGGCCCTTCTCCCTGATCGTGCCGGTGATCTTGCCCTTGCAGATGCCGTTGCAGCCGCAGATCTCCGCATCGTCGGGGAGGGCGGCGACTGCAGCCTTGGGGTCGAGAACCGCGCCGCCCTGGTAGGCCTGGCCGAAGATCAGGGTCTCGCGCATCTCCGAGATGTTCGCGGACTTGCGCTTGAGGTCGTTGAACCAGGCGCCGTCGGCCACCTCACCGAACAGAACCGTGCCGATGATCCTGTTGTCCTTCAGCACGACCCGCTTGTAGACGCCGGCCGCGGCGTCACGCAGCACGATCTCCTCGCGATCCTCGCCGTCGGCGAAGTCGCCCAGCGAATAGACGTCGATGCCCGTGACCTTGAGCTTGGTCGGCGTGTCGTTGTGCACGAACGCAGCACTTGCGTCGCCGCCGAGCCGGGCGGCGGCGACCCGCGCCATCTCATAGAGCGGCGCTACGAGCCCGTAGACATGTCCGCCGACCTCGGCGCATTCGCCGAGCGACAGGATGTCCGGATCGGAGGTCTGCATGCCGAGGTCGACCACGATGCCGCGGTTGACCGTGAGACCGGCCTCCTTGGCGAGCTGGGCGTTGGGGCGGATGCCTGCCGCCATGATGACCAGCGTCGCAGGGATCACCGTGCCGTCTGCCAGCTCGACCGCCTCGACCCGGCCGTTGCCGCGGATCGCCTTGGTGTTCGCCCTGGTCAGGACCCTGATGCCGCGCTCTTCCAGCGCCTTCTGCAGCAGGTAGCCGGCCGCCGGATCGAGCTGCCGTTCCATCAGCGTCGGCATGAGATGGACCACCGTCACGTCCATGCCCTGCGCCTGCAGGCCCGCCGCCGCCTCGAGGCCGAGCAGG
>SCVT01000175.1 GCA_004296815.1 Reyranella sp.
CTACGAACGGGCGGCGGCGGCGCTCACGCCCTTCGCCCGCCTGCAGACAGCCAGCGTCAACCAGGCGGCGTTCAGCGAGACCGGCGCCGGCTCGCTCAACCTCAGCGTCGCCCAGCAGACAACGACGTCGGTGCGCAGCGTGCTGGGCGCCGAACTCGCGGGCGCGATCGACGCCGGCTGGCGCGACAAGCTCGCGCTGCAATTCCGGCTGGGCTGGGCGCATGAATACGCCGACACGTCGCGGCCGATGACGGCCTCCTTCGCCGGCGCGCCGACGCTGGGCTTCACCGTCTATGGCGCCGCGCCGCAACGCGATGCCGCCATCCTGGGCCTTGCCGCCAACACCGCCGTCGCCGAGGCGACCAGCCTCTATTTCCGCTACGACGGCGAGGTCGGCACCGGCACCGACAACCACGTCTTCACCGCCGGCCTGCGCATGAGCTGGTAACCAACGGCGTCCGCCGCCAAATTGATCCAGGTCAATGAGGGCGTTGCCCGCTCCGCGCAGTATCAAAAGCGGGGAAGGTTCATGCCGGACGCCTGCTACTATTCGCTGATCGAGCGCGATGAGGACGGGCGCTTCCTCGGCTGGATTCCCGATCTGCCCGGCGCTACGGCGAGCGGCTTCACCGAAGATGAGGTCATTCATCAACTCTCCGAGAGCGCCCGGCAACGCCTGCACGATTTTCTCATGAGCGGCCAGCAACCGCCCCCGGCCCGTCCGGTCGGCGAGTTGCCGTCGAGCGAAGGCCGGCGCGAAGTCCGCCGCCTGCTGTTGCTCATCGGCTAAGCGTCCTGCGGCAACGATCGGCCGTCGAAATCGTTTACAGTGGCGGGACGCTCAGGAGGTCCGTCATGCGCCGCACCGTAGCCGCCCTGCTCGCTGCCGCCGTGCTGGCCGCTTGCGTGACCGACACGGCAGGCCAAACGGCCGGACCGACGGTGGGCGGCGTCAATTATGCGCCGCAGTACGACTTCAGCGAATTCTGGGCGGCGACCGACGGCCGGACCTTCCGCGTGGTCTTTGCCGGCAATCCCTTCCCCAACCTGCCGGTCGAGGCGGTGAAGCAGCGCCTGCTGCCGGTGATGCAGGCCAACAAGCCGCGCCCGGCGCTCGTCTTCACTTACGATAAGCCCATCGAGGAGCAGCACCCGGACTACCGCCTGGTGCTGGTGTTCGATCCGGCCAACGATCTCGGTTCCGGGCCGGTGTGCAACGGCGTCACGCGCTTCAGGCCGGGAACGCCCGGCCGCGTCTATGTCTACGGCGTCTACTGCCGCAACGATCTGGCGCTGTCGGAAACCACCGCCTGGACCCAGGCGAGCGGCCCGGACGATCCGCGCATGGGCCCGCTGTTCGCCCAGCTCTTCCTCGTGCTATTCACCGACCAGCCGATGCGCCGCGACCGCTTCGTGCCGTTCATGCGCTGGTAGCCGCGTCAGCCCGTCTATTTCTGCAGATACGGCTCGACCTTGCCCTTGAGCTTGATGGTGAGCGGGTTGCCCTTGCGGTCGACGGTCTTGCCGACGGCGAGGCGGACCCAGCCCTCGCTCACGCAATATTCCTCGACGTTGGTCTTCTCCTCGCCGTCGAACTTGATGCCGACGCCGCGCGCCAGCAGCGCCTCGTCGTAGAACGGGCTCTTGGGGTTGGTCGACAGGCGATCCGGCAGGGCCGGGGCGGCGGCGGGCGATGAAGGGGTGTCGGTCATGCCCCTAGCTAGCACGTCACGCCGCCGAGAACAGCGGGGCGGTGAGCCGCTCAGGCCCGGGTGGCGTTGGCGAACTGCAGGGTGTCCACCAGGTGGCGGAAATGCGTCGCCAGGCCATTGGCGCCGAACCTCCAGAGATGGAGCTCGAGGTCGCGGATGCGCCGGCCGGTGAGCTTCACCACCAGCTCGATGTCGATCGGCACGGCGACCAGGTCGCCGTCGGCGAGAAACGCGCGGGGCTCGAAGCGCACGAAATCGAAGTCAGCCAAAGCGTCGAAGAAACCTGCGACGGCATGGCGGCCGCGGCGCGGCATGTACCACTTGAGCGTCTCGTCGCCCCAGTCGTGCTCCCACTGGATGGCGGGATCGAGCCGGGCGAGGATACCCGGGATGTCGGCTTTTCCGAAGCAGCCGTAGATCTGCTGCACGGTCTCCACATGTCGGCTCATTGCGTTTCCTCGCGGCGCGTTGTCGTCGCGGGAAATACGGCGGCAGGCCCGGCGGCGGATGCCCAAGGCGCTTTCAAGACGGCGTGAGGGCGCCGTGAAGCCGGCGCCGCGTCGGGCCGCGTCGGGCCGATGATCCGTCGTCAGGCGGTCAGGACCAGAGCGTAGACGACGCCTGCCAGCGAACTCGCCAGCAGCACCGACATCATCCCGAACCTGAAGCGGAAGATCGCCACCGCCGCGGCCGTCGCGAGGGCGAGCGAGGGCAGGTCGACTGAGCGGAGAACCGGAAGCTCGACGGAGCTGCCCAGCCAGCGCACCGGCACCAGTTCGGCGAACAGGACGTGCAGCGCGAACCACACTGCGAGGTTCAGGATGACGCCGACCACCGCCGCCGTGATGGCACCGAGCGCCGCCCCCAGCGCCTTGTTGGCCCGCAGCGTCTCGACGAAGGGCGCGCCGAAGAAGATCCAGAGGAAGCAGGGCACGAAGGTGACCCAGGTGGTGAGCAGCCCGCCCAGGGTCGCGGCCAGCAGCGGCGACAGCGCGCCCGGTTCGCGCCAGGCGGCCAGGAAGCCCACGAACTGCGTCACCATGATCAGCGGCCCCGGCGTGGTCTCGGCCATACCGAGGCCGTCCAGCATCTCGCCCGCCGTCACCCAGTGATAATTGTCGACCGCCTGCTGCGCCACATAGGCCAGCACCGCGTAGGCGCCGCCGAAGGTGACCACGGCCATCTGGCTGAAGAAGATGGCGATCCTGGTGAAGACGTTCTCGCCCCCCAACCCGACGTAGAGCGCCGCCACCGGCACCAGCCAGAGCGCCAGGAACACCGCGGCGACGGAGAGCGACCAGCGGACGTTGGGCCGCGCATGCGCCGGCGTTTCCTCGCCGAGAAGCGAATCGGCGTCGGCCACCTGCTTGTCGCCGACCTTGCCGTGGCCGCCGCCCGCGAGAAACGCGGGCAACCCGGCGCGGCCGCCGACGTAGCCGATCAGGCCCGCCGCCAGGATGACGACGGGAAACGGCACGTCGTAGAGGAACAGCGCGAGGAAGGCCGCCGCCGCCAGCCCGCGCATGGTGTTGTTCCTGAGCGCGCGCTTGCCGACCCGCAGCACGGCCTCGACCACGATCACCAGAACGGCCGCCTTCAGTCCGAAGAACAGGCCTTGCACGATCGTGACCTTGCCGAGCAGCACGTAGATCCAGCTCAAGGCCATGATGGCGAGCAGGCCCGGCAGCACGAACAAAGTGCCGGCGAACAGCCCGCCCCTGGTCTTGTGCATCAGCCAGCCGATGTAGATCGCGAGCTGCTGCGCCTCGGGGCCGGGCAGCAGGGTGCAGTAGTTCAGCGCCTGCAGGAAGCGCTGCTCGCCGATCCACTTCTTCTCTTCGACGATGATGCGATGCATCACCGCGATCTGGCCGGCCGGCCCGCCGAACGACAGGGCGGCGACGCGGCCCCACACCTTCATGGCCTCGGAGAAGGGTACACCGTGGTCTTTCATTTGTTGCCTTGTTTACCTGTGAACGAGCGATGGAGATCGTCAAGGAGGACGGCGCCACGCTCCAGGCGCTGTGTGTCGTCATTGTGCGAGGACGCGATGCCGGAAATCAGGGTACGGATGCCGGCCGCCTCCTCGCGGCCATACTTGCCGTCCTTGAGATCGATGTCGTGGATGATCTCGGCGATGGCCGCGAGCGCCGGATCGTCGAGACCGGCTTCACCCAGCAGCACCTCGAAGGTGCAGCGATCGCCGCGGTGCGTGAACTCGCCCTCGAACATGTCGAAGCGCAGTTCGCCGGGCTCTGCCACGTAGCCCGTGCCCGGCACGAACTTGAAGCGCGCCTCGGGATCGATGAAGCGGCGGATCAGCCAGGCCGAGGCGATGCGATCGACCTGCACGCCCTGGCGCGTCACCCACGTCCGGCCCTTCAAGGGATCCGACAAGGGATCCGACGCAGCCTTTGTTTCGGTTGCGATCACGGCGTCGCCCTCCTTTTGCAGATCGGCCTCGAGACCGGAGACCAGGCCTTCGGCTGGTTCGCGCCCATCGGCGCCAAAGAAATCGATGGCCACGATCTCGTCGAGTTGCTTGCGCAGCCGCGCCACCTGGTTCGCGAGTTCGGCACCCGAGTGCCTGGTCGCGAGCTCGCGCGCGGTGGCGGACACTTCGGCGTAG
>SCVT01000176.1 GCA_004296815.1 Reyranella sp.
TCGGCCGCACCGGCGCGCTGACGCCGGTGGCGGAACTGGAGCCCGTCAATGTGGGCGGCGTCGTGGTGGCGCGTGCCACCTTGCACAATGCCGACGAGATCGAGCGGCTCGACGTCAGGATCGGCGACATGGTGACGATCCAGCGCGCCGGCGACGTGATCCCGCAGGTGCTGGGCTTCGTGCCCGAGGAACGGAAGAAGGGCGCGAAGAAGTATCACTTCCCGACCCACTGCCCCTGTCCGCTGAAAACCGAGGTGAAGGCCGAGGAGGGTGGCGTGGTGCGGCGCTGCTCGGGCGGGATCGAATGCCCGTTCCAGCGGGTCGAGCGCCTGCGCTACTTCGTGTCGCGCAATTGCTTCGACATCGAGGGGCTGGGCGGCACTCATATCGAGAATTTCTTCGAGGACGGCCTGCTCAAGACGCCGGCCGACATCTTCCGGCTGAAGGACAGGGAAGCCGAGATCAGGAAGCGCGAGGGCTGGGGCGATCTCTCGGTGCGCAACCTGATCGCCGCGATCGAGGCGCGGCGCACCATCTCGCTCGACCGCTTCATCAACGCGATCGGCATCCCGCTCATCGGCGAGGCGACGGCCAAGATCCTGGCCCAGGAATACGGCGACGCCGACGCCTGGCTGGCCGAGATGCTCGCCGCCGCCAAGGAGCGCAAGAAGCACGACCAGCCGGTCAAGAAGGAGAAGGCCGCGGCCGAGGTCGGCGAAAGCTACGGCAGGCTCTGCAACATCGAGCAGATCGGCGTCACCACGGCCGACGCGATGTGTGCCTTCTTCACCGAGGGCCACACGGTCGAGATCATCAGGGACCTGCTGAAGCAGCTCACCGTGCAGCGGGTCGAGCGCCGTGTCGTCGCGGCCGATGCCAAGCTCAGGGACAAGATCGTGGTCTTCACCGGCGAGCTGTCGTCGATGACCCGCGACGCCGCCAAGGCGCGCGCCGAGGAGCTGGGCGCCAAGGTGACGGATTCGGTCTCCAAGAAGACCAGTCTGGTCGTGGTCGGCGAGAATGCCGGCTCCAAGGCCCGCAAGGCCGCCGAACTCGGCATCCAGACGATGACCGAGGAGGAGTGGGTGAAGCTCGCGGCCGACTAGATCGCGCGCGTCGCTTCGGCGAGCCAGGCACGCGTCTTCTCGTCGACATTCGGTCCCACGGTCTCGCGCACGCGCCGGTGATAGTCGTTCAGCCAGTTCTTCTCGGCCGCGGTCAGCAGGGCGGGCTCGACGCAGGCGAGGTCGATCGGGGCCAGGGTCAGCGTCTCGAACTCGAGGTAGCGCCGGTCGGCGCCCTCGATCTCGGCTGCCTTCACCGCCACCAGGTTCTCGATGCGGATGCCGTAAGCACCGGTCTTGTAGTAGCCGGGCTCGTTGCTGACGATCATGCCGGGCTGCAGGGCGACGTTATTCGGCATCTTGGAAATGCGGTGCGGCCCCTCGTGCACCGAGAGATAGGCGCCGACGCCATGGCCGGTGCCGTGATCGTAGTCGAGGCCGGCCTGCCAGAGCGCATAGCGCGCCAGCGCGTCGAGCTGCGAGCCGGTGGTGCCCTCGGGAAAGCGCGCCATGGCGAGAGCGATGTGGCCCTTCAGCACGCGCGTGAAGCGATCGCGCATCTCGGGCGACGGTGTGCCCACCGCAACCGTGCGCGTGATGTCGGTCGTGCCGTCGCGATACTGGCCGCCCGAATCGACGAGATAGAGGCTGCCGGATTCTAGCGTGCGCTCGGTCTGCACGGAGGCGCGGTAGTGCACGATGGCGCCGTTGGCGCCGGCGCCGGAGATCGTGTCGAAGCTGAGGTCGCGCAGCTTGCCGGTCTGCTCGCGCAGGGCCTGCAGGCGATCCGAGACCTCGATCTCGCGCAACTTGCCGGACTTCGACGTGGCGCCCAGCCAGCCGAGGAACTGGCTGACGGCCGCGCCGTCGCGGCGATGGGCGGCGCGCACGCCTTCGAGCTCGACGGCGTTCTTGCACGCCTTGGGCAGCGCGATCGGGTCGGCGTCGCGGACCAGGGTGACACCGGCCGCCTGGAGGCGGGTCGTCGCCCAGTAGGGCACCGTCGACGTCTCGACCAGCACGCGCTTGCCGGCCTTGCCCAGCATGTCGAGCGCGGCGCCGAGTTCGTCGGGCGGTGCCAGGGTGACGGCGTTGCCCAGCCAGGCGAGTGTGCGGTCCGGCATCTTGCGGCGGTCCATGTAGAGATCGACGTGGCCGTCGGCATGGATCAGCGCGAAACCCAGCGCGAAGGGCGTGCGCGGGACATCGCCGCCGCGCACGTTGAGCAGCCAGGCGATCGAATCGGGCGCGGTGATCAGCGCGACGTCGGCGCCTTTCGCGGAGAGCGCTGCGGCGATGCGCGCGCGCTTGTCCTCGCTGCTCTCGCCGGCGAACTCGACGGGATGCGGCAACACCGGTGCCAACGGGGCAGGCGGGCGGCCGGGCCACACCGCGTCGACGGGGTTGGTGTCGACCGGCACGAAGCTCGCGCCGACCCGCTGGCAGGCGCGGACGAAGCGCTCGTAGCCGTCCGCGGTCTGCAGCCACGGATCGAACCCGAGCTTGCCGCCCTTGGGCAGGTTGTCGGCCGCCCACTGCTCTGGCTGCTCCTCCGGATACTGGTGCGGCACGAAGGCTTCGGTGTCGACCTGGGCGCGCACGGCGAGCGTGTAGCGGCCGTCGACGAAGATCGCCGCCTGGTCGGCGAGCACGATGGCGAGGCCCGCCGAACCGCTGAAGCCGGTGAGCCAGCCCAGCCGCTGCGAGCGGCGCGGCACGTACTCGCCCTGATGTTCGTCGGCGCGCGGCACGATGAAACCGTCGAGGCCGCGGCGCTTCAGCTCGGCCCGCAGGTCGGCGAGGCGAGCAGCCGGGGCGGGCGAGGCGTCCAGCCCGTCGTCTGCCGCAGACAGTTCTGCCCGCCAGGCGGTCAGGGCCTTGGTCAGTTCGACGTCAGCGGCGGGATCGACCAGCTCGACCCATTCGGGGCCCGACAGGCCTTCGGGGGCGGCGGCGACACCGCGCATGAGGGAATCGAGCGCGGCCGGGTCTGTAGCGCGACCGCGCTTGCGGAGAAGGGCGAGGACGTCGTCGGGAGCGGAACTCATGATGTGCGCCGGACCCTACGCAAGGTGGTCTGTACAGGCAAACTGAGCAATTTTTGTTCTCCCGCACGCGCGAAATGCTAAAATATGATGCGCCATGCGTCTGACGCATATCGAACCTTCAAGGTCAGCACTTATTGTTGTAACTCAAGGCTCTATATTTGCTGAGTGCAACGCAGCATCGCCTACCGCGTCGCACAATTGAAGGAGACTATCATGATGACCCAGCCGATTCGGACTTTTGAAGATCTGACCAGCGAAACTGCGCCGGCGGGGGGAAACGACATCGCCAAGATCGGCTTCACGTTCGACGACCGTCGCCTCATCGAGTTGCGCGCCCGTTATGCGCGCGCCGAGGTGGTCGCGAACGCGCTCGGTGACGCCCTGTTGTGGGTCGGCCGCGTTTACGGCCGTCTCGTCGCCGGCTTCAAGGCCGACCTGAAGCTGCGTGCCGCCGAGGCCCAGCTCAATCGCATGACCGACCGCGAGCTGGCCGATCTCGGCCTCTGCCGCGCCGACATCGCCTTTGCCGTCCGTGAGGCCGCCGAGGGTGTCCTGCCGCAGATCGACGGTGTTACCGGTCATGTCACCGCGGCGAACCAGAATTTGCGCCGCGCAGCGTAACAGCCAGTAGCGTAGCGTAAGCGTGGAGGGCCGGCGAAAGCCGGCCCTTTCGCTTTTGGGGCTAGCGTCGCCGCAGCACGAGGCTGCGCCACCAGGCGCCGCCGGTCTCGAGGTCGATACGGCGCTCGACGTCGAAGCCGCGCCGTCCGTATTCCTCCACGATGTGCGCGGCCTGCTCGACCAGCAGGCCGCTCAGAAGCACGCGCCCACCGGACTTCACGGCGGCAGCGAACGAGTCCGATAGCTCGACGAGCGGCCCCGCCAGGATGTTGGCCACGACGAGATCGTAGGGCGCCTTGCGTGCCAGCTCGTCGGCCAGCAATCCACCTGACACGACGAAGGTGCAAAGCTCCGGCACGCCGTTGAGGCCTGCATTCTCGCGCGCCACGTCGACTGCCTCGGGATCGTTGTCGCCGCCGAGCACGGGCCGCTTCCACAGCTTGGCCATGGCGATCGCCAGGATGCCGCTGCCGCAGCCGACATCGACGGCGTTCGTCGTCGTCGCCGGATCGAGTGTCGCCAGCATCTCGAGGCAGCCGCGGGTCGTGGCGTGGGTGCCGGTGCCGAAGGCGAGGCCGGCATCGATCCTGAGCGGCAGGAGGCCGTGCGGCATGCCCTGGTCGACATGCGAGGGATGGACCCAGAAGGGGCCGACCTGGAAGGGCCGGAACGACCTCTGGTTCTCCGCCACCCAGTCGATGTCGGGCAGCTCCTCCCAGCGCCAATCGGGCTCCGCAATGCCGAGCGCCGCCGCTGCTGCGGGGATGGCCGCCTCGACCAGCGCGGTATCGCCCTCGCCGAAGATGTCGATG
>SCVT01000177.1 GCA_004296815.1 Reyranella sp.
GTCGAGAGCGCGGCGGCCTGGGCCTTGATGTCGCCGATGCGCTGATCGGCGATGCGGATGTTGGAAAGGATGATCGAGAGGATCTCCTGGTCCATCTCGCCCTTCTTGAAGAACTTCACCGGCGGCAGCCTGAGGCCTTCCTGCTCGACCTCGGTGGCGCTGGCGGAGAAACCGCCCGGCACCATGCCGCCGACATCGGGCCAGTGGCCGGTGTTGGCGAGCCAGGCGAACAGCTCGCCCTTGTAGAAGAACGGCTTCACGAAACGGACGTCCATCAGATGCGTGCCGCCGAGATAGGGGTCGTTGACGATGAACACGTCGCCGGGCTCGACCTTTCCCGCATAGTGGCTTTTCACCCGTTCGATGACGGACTGGGTCGAGAATTGCATCGTACCGACGAAGACCGGCAGGCCGAGCTCGCCCTGGGCGATCAGCGAGCCGTCGACGGCGTCGTAGATGCCGTCGGAACGGTCCATTCCCTCCGAGATCACCGGCGAGAAGGCGGCGCGCACGAAGGCCAGATCCATCTCGTTGCAGACCTGGATCAGGCCGTTCTGGATGACGGTCAGCGTGACAGGATCGAGGTTCGACATACCGAATCACTAGCACAGCCCATGCCTTCCTGCGCTATGATCGGCGCCTAAATTCCCACCCCAATTCAGCGGACCGCCCATGAACGCGCCTCTCGAAGCGAACAATCTCGATTTGATGAAATTCGGCGTCGGCCAGCCGGTGCGTCGCCAGGAAGATCCGACCCTGCTGCGTGGCCAGGGTCGCTACACCGACGACGTCAATCTCCCCGGCCAGGTCTATGCCGTGATGGTCCGCAGCCAGATCGCGCATGGAATTCTCAAGGGCATCGACACCGACGAGGCCCGCAAGATGCCGGGCGTTCTCGGCATCTGGACGGGCACCGACCTCAACGCAGCGGGCTACGGCGCGCTGAAGACCGTGATGATGGTGCCCAACCGCGACGGCTCCCAGATGAAGACGCCGACGCGCTATTCGCTGGCCACCGACAAGGTTCGCTTCGTCGGCGATCCGGTGGCCTTCGTCGTCGCCGAGACCCAGGCCCAGGCGCGCGATGCCGCCGAGGCCGTCGTGCTCGACATCGAGGCGCTGCCCACGGTCACCGAGGCGCGTGCGGCCGCCCAGCCTGGTGCGCCCGTCGTGTTCGACGACGTGCCCGACAATGTCTGCGCCGACTTCCAATACGGCGACAGCGCCAAGGTCGCCGAAGCCTTCGCCAAGGCAGCCCACGTCACCAGGCTGCGCCTGATCAGCAACCGCATCGTCGTCTGCGCCATGGAGCCGCGGACGGCGATCGGCCACTACGACAAGGGAACCGACCGCTCGACGCTCTATGCCGGCTGTCAGGGCGTGTTCGGCCTCAAGAACCAGATGGCCGCCCTGCTCGGCATCAAGCCGGCGCAGATGCGCGTGGTCACGGGCAATGTCGGCGGTTCGTTCGGCATGAAGGGTTCGCCCTATCCGGAGTATGCCGGCCTCTTCCACGCCTCGAAGATCCTCGGCCGTCCCGTCAAATGGACCGACGACCGCTCGGGCAGCTTCCTCAGCGACCAGCACGGCCGCGACCATGATTTCGATGCCGAGCTGGCCCTCGACAAGGACGGCACCTTCCTCGCGGTGCGCCTGATCGGCTACGCCAATCTCGGCGCCTATCTTTCGAACGTCGGCGCGGCGATGGGCGCTCTCGGCGTCGCCCGCAATCTCGCCGCCGTCTACCGCACGCCCCTGATCGAGGTCGCGACCAAGGTGGCCTTCACCCATACCTCGCCGATCGGCGCCTATCGCGGCGCGGGCCGGCCCGAGGCCAACTACTTCATGGAACGGCTGATCGACACCGCCGCGCGCGAGATGGGCCTCGACCATATCGAGATGCGCAAGCGCAACCACATCCGGCCGGAAGAGATGCCCTACAAGACGGCATCGGGCACGACCTACGACAGCGGCGAGTTCTCGATCCTGCTCGACAAGGCGATCGACATGGCCGACGTCAAGGGCTTCGCGGCCCGCAAGGCAGAGAGCAAGGCGCGCGGCAAGCTGCGCGGCCTCGGCGTCGGCGACTATCTCGAGGTGACGGCGCCGCCGACCAACGAGCAGGGCGGGCTGCGCTTCGAGGAGAACGGCGATGTCACCATCATCACCGGCACGCTCGACTACGGCCAGGGCCACTGGTCGGCCTTCGCGCAGGTGCTCACGACCAAGCTCGGTATCCCCTTCCACCGGATCAAGATGATCCAGGGCGACAGCGACCTGCTGGTCGCGGGCGGCGGCACCGGCGGCTCCAAGTCGATCATGGCGTCGGGCGCGGCGATCGTCGAAGCCTCGGACAAGGTGATCGAGAAAGGCAAGCAGATCGCGGGCGTCGCCCTCGAAGCCTCGGCGGCCGACATCGAGTTCAAGCTCGGCCGCTTCGAGATCGTCGGCACCGACCGCGGCATCGGCATCATGGAACTGGCAGCGAAGCTGCGGACCGGGATGAAGCTGCCCGAGGGCGTGCCGACGACGCTCGACGTCACCCATGTGCACGAGGCAGCGCCGTCGGCATTCCCCAACGGCGCGCATGTCGCCGAGGTCGAGATCGACCCCGACACCGGCCACATCGAGGTCGTGAAGTACACGATGGTCGGCGACTTCGGCACGGTCATCAATCCGATGCTGGTCGAGGGCCAGAGCCATGGCGGTGTCGTGCAGGGCATCAGCCAGGCACTGTTCGAGCACGTCGTCTACAGCGAGGAAGGCCAGCCGTTGACCGGCAGCTTCACCGACTACGCGATCCCGCGGGCGGAAGACACGCCGTCCTTCAGGATCGACTACCACTCGGTGCCGGCGAAGACGAACGCGCTGGGCGCCAAGGGCTGCGGCGAAGCAGGCTGCGCGGGCTCGCTGCCGTCGGTGATGAACGCCATCGTCGACGCGCTGGGCGGCAAGCACATCAACATGCCGTGCACGCCCGAGAAGGTGTGGGCGGCCCTCAACTCCTGACCGACGTCGCCCCTTCTGACGTGGCAATCGTCGGCTGCGGGCCGGTCGGCGCTCTGCTGGCCAACCTGCTGGGCCAGGCGGGACTCGCGGTCGACATCTACGACCGCGAGCGCGACATCTATCCGCTGCCGCGCGCCGTGCATTTCGACGGCGAGGTCATGCGCATCTTCCAGTCGGCGGGCCTCGCCGACAGGATCGCCGCCGCGACGCGGCCCTCGCCCTACGGCGCACGCTATGAGGAGCCTTCGGGCCGCACCCTGCTCGTGCGGCGTGGCAGCGAGCTGCCCGGTCCGCACGGCTGGTCGGGGAGCTGGTACTTCCACCAGCCCGAGCTCGAGCGGATCCTGCGTGAGGGGCTCGTGCGCTTTCCAAACGTGCGCGTCCACCTCGGCCACGAGGTGACGTCGGTCGACGAGCTCGACGCACGCTACGTTGTGGGCTGCGACGGCGCGCGCTCGCTGGTTCGGCGCGCCATCGGCAGCCGCCAGGTCGATCTCGGCCTGCACCAGCCGTGGCTGGTGGTCGACGTGCTGGCCGATCCCGAAAGCCCGCGCACCCAGGCGCTGCCGTTGCACTCACTGCAGTTCTGCGATCCCGCGCGACCGATGACCTTGGTCAATGTGAACGGCCGCCGGCGGCGCTGGGAGATCATGCTGCTGCCCGGCGACGATCCTGCGCGCATGACCGAACCGGAAATCTTCTGGCCGATGATCGCGCGCTGGCTCGGACCGGAAGACGCCGAGATCGAACGCTCGGCCGTCTACACGTTCCATTCGGTCGTGCAGGAAGGTTGGCGCAAGGGACGCCTGCTGCTGGCGGGCGATGCCTGCCACCAGACGCCGCCGTTCCTGGGCCAGGGCATGTGTACCGGCATGCGCGATGCCTCGAACCTCGCCTGGAAGCTCGTCTCCGTCGTGCGCGACGGCGCCGCCGATTCGCTGCTCGATACCTACGAGAGCGAGCGGCTGCCGCATGCGCGTGCCTTCATCGAGCTGGCGGTTCGTCTCGGCGCGGTGATCCAGGCGACCGATCCCACCGCGGTCGCCGACCGCAACAGGCGCTTCGCCGCCGGCGGCACGAGCTTCGACTTCCCGCAGCCGGGACTCGGCGGGACCACACCACCGGTCGGCACGATCTTCCCGCAGCCGCGGCTCCCCGACGGACGGCTGATGGACGACGCGATCGGGCAGCGCTTCGCCATCGTGGGCGAGACGGAATTATTGAAGCATCTCAGGCCCGACGCCGTGCTGCTGCCCGGCGTCGGCCGCGAATGGCTGGTCGAGAAAAAAGTTCGGGCCGCATTGCTGCGGCCCGATCGGTACATCCAGGCGGTGGCGCCCTAGGCAGGCGTGAACATCGGCAGCGGCGGGCCGCCGTCGGTCGGCTTGAAGACCAGCTTCACCGGCTGCTCGCATTTCAGCTTGTCGAAGTCGCAGTCGACGATGTTGGTCACCATGCGCGGGCCTTCCGCCAGCGTCACGTACGCCATCGCATAAGGCACCGGCGCGCGGCGCATCACGCTGTAGGAATAGATCGTGCCCTTGCCGGACGCCTCGACCCACTCGGTCTTGTCGCTGAAGCAGAACGGGCAGATCGTGCGCGGATAGTGGTGCGCCTGGTTGCAGGCGGTGCACTTCTTCACCAGCAGCTTGCCCTTGGCGGCGGCATCCCAGTAGGCCTGCGTTTCGGCGCTGACGGACGGCGCCGGCAGTTTGCGTTCCTTGCTCTCGGCCATCGGACTACTCCCTTCCCAGAATGACGGTGGCGCTGCCGTGACGAAGGCCCAGCGAGCCGCCCGTGCCGTGCGCGACGGCGAGATCGCAGTTCTTCACCTGCACCTTGGGATGCGCCTCACCGCGGAGCTGGCGCACCGCCTCGAGGACCTTGGTGAGGCCGCCGCGATTGCCGGGGTGGTTGCTGCAGAGGCCGCCGCCGTCGGTGTTGAACGGCAGCTTGCCGGTGCCGGCGATCAGGTTGCCGTCCGCCACGAATGCGCCGCCCTTGCCCTTCTCGCAGAAGCCCAGGTCCTCGAGCTGCATCAGCACGGTGATGGTGAAGCTGTCGTAGATCGAGGCGTACTTGATGTCGGCGGGCTTTACGCCCGCCTCCTCGAAGGCCGCCTTGCCGGTGAATCGCGCGCCGGAATAGGTCAGGTCGACCTTGCCGCCCATCTGCGTCTTGATGAACTCCGACGCGCCCAGCAGCTTGATCTTGGGCCGCTTGAGCTTGGCCGCGATCTCGGGCGCCACCACCACGATCGCGCCGCCGCCGTCGGTGATGACGCAGCAGTCGAGACGGTGCAGCGGATCGGAGATGATCGGCGAGTTCACGACCTCCTCGACCGTGACCACGTCCTTCAAGAGCGCATGCGGGTTGTACTGCGCATGGTGCGAGGCCGCGACCTTGATCCAGGCGAGCTGCTCGGCGGTCGTGCCGAACTCGTGCATGTGGCGCATGGCGCACATCGCATACATGTTCACGACCGTCGGGCCGTAGGGGAACTCGAACGGCTCGTCCGGCGTCGGCGTGCCGCCGCGGCTGCGCGGCACGGTGCCGGTCGCCATGCCCTCGGCGCGCGGCCGGCCGGCGAGCGTAATCAGCGCCACCTTGCACTTGCCCGCGGCGATCGCCTCGGCGGCGTGGCCGACATGCAGCACGTAGGAGGAGCCGCCGGTGTCGGTCGAATCGACGTGCCGGACCTTGAGGCCCATATACTCGACCATCGACATCGGCCCGAGGCCGGGCGCGTCGCCGGCGCAGAAATAGCCGTCGACATCGTCCTTGGTGAGGCCCGCGTCTTCCAGCGCGCCCTTGGCCACCTCGGCGTGGATCTGGGCCAGCGAGAGATCCTTCGCCAGACGCGTCGGATGCTCGTAGATGCCGGCAATGTAGGCTTTGCCCTTGATGCTCATCGGCGGGCTGTCTCCCTCGGGTCTATGTTGCACTGCATCGTGGCCGAGGCGGCGCTCACGGGAAAGCGATCTCTTCCGCCCCGAGGAACCGTGTTAGCCTTCGCGAAACAACGTCAGGGGGAAGTCATGCTGGGCCGTCTTCTCGTTTCGATCGTGGTCGCGTTCTTCGGTTTCGTGAGCGCCGCACAGGCGCAGAACAAGGCCGAGCTGCTCTGGTACAGCCAGGCCGCCTTCAAGCTCACCACGCAAACCGGCAAGGTGATCCTGATGGATCCCTGGATCATGGGCGCGCCGCTGACACCGCCCGAGCTCAAGAACCTCGACGCCATCGGCAAGGTCGACCTGATCCTGGTGACCCACGGCCACGGCGATCACATCGGCGACGCGCTCGAACTCTCCAAGAAGCACGACGTGCCGATCATTGCGCCGGCCGGGCTCAACCAGACCCTGCTGACGCTCGGCCTGATGCCGTCCAAGCTGGTGCCGCGCATGAACAAGGGCGGCATCATCGAGCCTTTCCCCGGCGTGAAGATCACCATGGTGCGCGCCGAGCACTCGTCGGAGATGGTCCTGAAGGATCCGGCGACCGGCAAGGACACGACCTATTTCGCGGGCGAACCGGTCGGCTTCATCATCGAACTGGAGAACGGCTTCAAGATCTACCACATGGGCGACACCGGCCTGTTCGGCGACATGAAGTTCATCGGCGAGTACTACAAGCCCGATCTCATCCTGGTGCCGATCGGCGGCCACTTCGTGCTCAACCCGAAGGACGCGGCCTACGCCACCAAGGAGCTGATCAAGCCCAAGATGGCGTGGCCGATGCATTATGCCAGCAACCCGATGCTGCGCGGCACGCCCGCACAGTACAAGGAAGCGATGGGCCAGACCTCGGTCGAGATCCTCGACGTGAAGCCCGGCGACAAGCGGCAGTTCTGAGGATCAGTCGCCCGCCACGTCGCGGGCACCCGGCGTGCGCGCCCGGAACTCCTCGGGCGCCTCGCGGCCGGCGTCGGTGAAGGCCTTCTTCACCGCCGCCACGTTGGGGCCGAAGATGCCCTTGCGGTTGTCCTTGGCCCACTGGTTCGAGTTGACGATCGTGTCCAGCGAGCCCTGGAAGCGCGGCATCACGTAGCGCGCGAAGAGCTCATAGGACCGCATCGTCTGCTCGCGTGTCGCCCATTCGTGGGCGCGGAACAGCACGCCGCCGAAGCCGCCGTTCGAATAGCCCAGCAGCCGCTCGATACCCTTGGCGACCGTGTCGGGGCTGCCGACCAGCGTGGTGCCCATCTTCACACCGTCGCGCAGCGGATCGTCGGCGCGGCCCGGCGGACGGCCGAGCGTGTCCTCGAAATAGGTCACGGTCTCGTTGCGCTCGCCCTTGTAGACCTCGCGCAGCGCCTGCTCGTCGTCCTCCGCGACGTGCGCGTTGACGACGACGCGCCACTTGGAGCGATCGGCCTTGTGGCCGTGCTTGGCCGCGGTCTCCTCGTAGATGCCCCACTGCTTGCCGAGCATCTCCGGGCCGCCCGGGATGCCGGCGCCAATCGACAGCACGCCGAGCCCGTGCTTGCCGGCAGCGATCATGCCCGATGGCGTGATGGTGCTGGCACAGGCGATCGGGAAATGCGGATAGCTATAGGGCGCGAGGTGCAGGCGCGCTTCCTTGAGCTCGAACCAGTCGGTCTTCATCGTGACCGGCTCCTCGCATTTCAGCAGCGCCATGATGGCGGCCAGGGATTCTTCCATGCGCGGCCGCTGGGTCGACGGCTCGATGCCCATCATGTAGGCGTCGGACGGCAGCGCGCCCGGGCCGCAGCCGAGCATCGTCCTTCCACGAGACATGTGGTCGAGCTGCACGAAGCGGTTCGCGACCATCAGCGGATGGTGATACGGCAGGCTCGTCACGCCGGAGCCCAGCCGGATGTAGCGCGTGCGCTCGATGGCGGCGCCGATGAACACTTCCGGCGAAGCGATCGTCTCCCAGCCGGCAGAGTGATGCTCGCCGATCCAGGCTTCGTCGTAGCCCAGCTCGTCGATCCACTCGATCAGCTCCATGTCGCGGGCCATGCCGAGCGTCGGGTTCTCGCCGATGCGATGGAACGGCGCCAGGAAAATGCCGAAGGTGAGGCCCTTGTGATTGCCGGTCTGTGCCATGAGATCCCCGCGAAATTCGGTATTGGACCGGCACCGTAGCACACGCCACGATGTGCGGAGATGAGCGAAAAGACAGACCTGCCGCTGTCGCGTTTCACGGTCGTCGAGGTGAACGACGCCGACGTTCCGCAATGCCTGCGGCTTGCGACATCGCTCGCAGGCAAGATCGCGGCGGACCTCGGCGCCACCCTGCTGAAGGTCGAGCCGCCGGGAGGCGATCCCGTGCGCCGCGCCGCGCCGCTCCTGCCGCAGGGCGAAAGCGCGCTGTTCCAGTTCCTCAATACGTCGAAGCGCTCGCTCGTCCTCGATCTCGCGGATGCCAAGGGCCGTGCCGCCCTCGCCGAGCTTGTCGCCAAGGCCGACGCCGTCCTGTTCGAGGAACCGGTCTCGGTCGCCGCGACCCTGCGGGGAGTCCGCGCGACGCCGATCGAGATCGCGGCCTTCCCCGTGGAGATGAACGCGGCCGCCCGTCCCGTCAGCGAACTCGCGATCCAGGCGCTGGGCGGCCTGATGCATATGGTGGGCGAGCCCGAGCGCAAGCCGCTGAAGCTCGGCGGCCACCAGGCCTCGTACGCTGCGGGCCTCACCGCCTTCACCGGCCTTGCCGCGGCCCTCGCCGCGCGCGATGCAGGCCGCACGCCGCTGTCGGTGCGAGTGTCACTGGCCGAGGTGATGCAGTGGGTGAACTGGAAGGCGGCGTCC
>SCVT01000178.1 GCA_004296815.1 Reyranella sp.
GGCGCACGCCGCCTGCCCCTCGCTCGCCACGGTCCCCGACGCGGCGATCGCGCGTGAGGAAGAGGTGCTGGCGACGCTCGGCGGACGCTTCATCGTGTGGGGCGATCCGCTCTATCCGCCGCCACTGGCCGCCCTGCCCGACGCGCCGCCCGTCCTCTCCGCCATCGGTGATCTGGGCCTGCTCGCCCGGCCGACGCTCGCGATCGTCGGCGGCCGCGAGGCGTCGCTGGCCGGCCGTCGCTTCGCCGCCGATCTCGCCGCCACGCTCGGCGGCGCCGGCTATGTGATCGCCTCAGGCCTCGCCCGGGGCATCGACACGGCGGCCCACGAGGCCGCCCTCGCGACCGGCACGGTCGCCGTCCTGGCCTGCGGCCTCGACCAAGCCTATCCGCCACAGAATGCCGGCCTGCAGGACGCCATTGCCGGGCGCGGGCTGCTTCTCAGCGAGTGCCCCCTGGGGGCACCGCCGATCGCCCGCGCCTTTCCCCGGCGCAACCGCATCGTGAGTGGCCTGTCGGCGGGCGTGGTCGTGGTCGAAGCGGCCGCCAAATCCGGCTCCCTGATCACCGCCCAGCGCGCCGTCGAGCAGGGCCGCGAGGTCTTCGTCGTTCCTGGCTCCCCGATGGACCCGCGCCATGCAGGATCCAATAGCCTTATCCGGGATGGGGCCATTCTGGTCCGTGACGCGAACGATATTATAGGTGTAGTCGGCCGGCCACAGGCCGCCCCGCAAGCTCCTGAGAAATCTCCCGAAATTCCCGCCGACACACTGACTGCAATGGTGGTCGCCGCGTTGGGGGCTGTCCCCACTGCGGTTGACGAACTGGTGCGCCGGTGCCAAGTGTCCGCCGCCTCCGTGGCGGAGGTCCTCTTCTCCCTGGAGCTGGAGGGCCGCCTGGAGAGGCACCGGGGTAACCGCGTATCTCTGATGTAGATCAGTGATTTAGCTCCGGTTATTGAAGTTTTACTGGAGCATGATCCGGCGATGGACGTACTGGTCGTCGAGTCCCCGGCGAAGGCCAAGACCATTGGGAAGTACCTGGGCCCCGGTTTCACCGTGCTGGCCTCCTACGGTCATGTCCGCGACCTGCCCCCGAAGGACGGTTCGGTCCGTCCGGACGAGGATTTCGCCATGGACTGGGAGGTCGACGCCCAGTCGCAGAAGCGCATCCAGGCCATTGCCCAGGCCGTCACCAAGGGCGGCAAGCTCTACCTGGCGACCGACCCGGATCGCGAAGGCGAGGCCATTTCCTGGCACGTGCTCGACATCCTGAACAAGAAGAAGGCGCTGGCCGGCGTCGACGTGAAACGCGTCACGTTCAACGCCATCACCAAGCAGTCGGTGCTGGATGCCGTGGCCCATCCGCGCGACCTCGACCAGCCGCTGATCGACGCCTACCTGGCGCGTCGCGCCCTCGACTACCTGGTGGGCTTCACCCTCTCCCCCGTGCTGTGGCGCAAGCTGCCGGGCAGCCGCTCGGCTGGCCGCGTCCAGTCGGTGGCGCTCCGCCTGATCTGTGAGCGCGAGGCCGAGATCGAGGTCTTCAAGAGCCGCGAGTACTGGACGGTCGATACTATGTTCGGCACGGCCAAGAAGCAGACGCTGAAGGCCCGCCTCACCCATCTCGACGGCCGCAAGCTCGACAAGTTCGACCTCGACACCCAGGAGCGCGCCGAGCAGGCCAAGCGCGAGATCGAACGCCGCGCCTTTGCGGTCTCCTCGATCGACCGCCGCCAGGTACGCCGCAACCCGCCGCCACCCTTCATCACCTCGACGCTGCAGCAGGAAGCCTCGCGCAAGCTGGGCGTCGGCGCGGCCACCGCCATGCGCATCGCCCAGCGCCTCTACGAAGGCGTCGACATCGGCGGCGAGACGGTCGGCCTCATCACCTACATGCGTACCGACGGCGTGACGCTCGCCCCCGAGGCGATCGGCCAGACGCGCCGCCTGATCGAGCAGCGCTACGGCCAGAGCTATGTGCCGGCGAGCCCGCGCGTCTACACGTCGAAGGCCAAGAACGCCCAGGAAGCCCACGAGGCGATCCGCCCGACCGACCTCTTCCGCGCGCCGCAGGACGTCGCCGCGCACCTGGATAAGGACCAGCTCGCCCTCTACGAGCTGATCTGGAAGCGCACGGTGGCCAGCCAGATGGAAAGCGCCGTGCTCGACCAGGTCACGGTCGACATCGCCAGCGGCGACAAGACCGTGCAGCTCCGCGCCACCGGCTCGGTCGTGAAGTTCAACGGCTTCCTCACCCTCTACGACGAGGGCAAGGACGAGAAGAGCGAAGACGACGAGAACACCACCATCCTGCCCGACGTCGCCGAGGCCGAAGGGCTGGAGCGCCGCGAGGTCCTGCCGGAGCAGCACTTCACCGAGCCGCCGCCGCGCTATTCCGAGGCGAGCCTGGTGAAGAAGCTGGAGGAGCTCGGCATCGGCCGGCCCTCGACCTATGCCAGCATCATCGAGGTGCTGCAGCGCCGCAGCTACGTGAAGCTCGACCGCAAGCGCTTCATTCCCGAGGATCGCGGCCGCATCGTCACGGCGTTCCTGCAGACCTATTTCCCGCGCTACGTCGAATACAACTTCACCGCCGGCCTCGAGGAAGAGCTCGACGGCATCTCCGACGGCAAGATCGACTGGCGCCAGGTGCTGCGCGAGTTCTGGAAGGCTTTCTCCGCCGCCGTCGGCGAGACCAAGGACCTGCGCGTCAAGGAAGTGCTCGACAAGCTCGACGAGGAGCTCGGTCCCCACTTCTTCCCGGCCAATGACAATGGTGGCAAGAGCCCACGTGTCTGCCCGTCTTGCAGCAACGGCCGTCTCGGCCTGAAGCTCGGCAAGTTCGGCGCCTTCATCGGCTGCTCGAACTATCCGGAGTGCCGCTTCACGCGGAAGCTGGGCGTGGTCGACCCCGATGCCGACGCGGCCTCGGGCGCCAATCTCGACAAGCCGCGCGTGCTGGGCACCGATCCGGTAAGCGGCATGGACGTGACGCTGCGCAACGGCCCCTACGGCCTCTACCTGCAGATCGGCGAGGCCGTGCCGAAGACCAAGGAAGCCCCAGCGGTCAAACCGAAGCGCGCTTCGCTGCTCAAGGGCATGACGCCCGACGACGTGACCTTGGAGAAGGCCCTGGCGATCCTCGCCCTGCCGCGCGAGCTCGGCCCGCATCCCGAGGATGGCGAGCCGATCCTGGCGGGCGTCGGCCGCTTCGGGCCGTACGTCAAGCACGGCACCAAGTACAAATCGATCCCGGCCGACGAGAGCGTGCTGGAGATCGGCATGAACCGCGCCGTAGCGCTGCTCGCCGAGGCCAAGGTGGCGCGCGGCCGGGCCGCCGCCAAGCCGCTGCGCGTCGTCGGCAACCATCCGGCCGATGAGGCGCCGATCGAGCTCTACGACGGCCGCTACGGGCAATACGTCAAGCACGGCGGCATCAACGCCACCGTCCCGCGCGATCTCAAGCCGGAAGAGCTGACGATCGACCAGGCGGTGTCGCTGCTGGCCGAGCGCGCCGCCAAGGGCGGCGGCAAGAAGCCCAAGGTCGCCCGAGCCAAGAAGGCCGCGCCCGTCGCGGCCAACGACACCGGCGAG
>SCVT01000179.1 GCA_004296815.1 Reyranella sp.
GATCTTCGGCGCGACGACCTACATCGCCCGCCGCGAGGCGATCGCCGACCGCGGACGGAAACCCTGACGGCCCTTCTCCAAGGGGAGATGCACATGGACAGCCCGCCACCTGCAAACCGTCACGTCAGCGACCATCTCGCCAACGAACGCACGATCCTCGCCTGGATCCGGACGGCGATCGCGGTGATGACCTTGGGCGTCGCCATCAACCGCTTCAGCCTGTTCCTGATGGAGGTGCACCAGGTCGTGCCGGGATCGAGCGCCACCAACCGCCATGTCGAGCGGCTGGGCATCGGCCTGGTCGTGCTGGGCATCGTCATCATGTGCGGCGCGATCGTGCACTACCTGCAGGTCGGCCGGACGATCGAAGACGGCACCTACCGCCCGGCCAACCGCCTGCTCGTGGCGACGGCCATCGTGATCGTTCTGATGGGCGGCACCGCCCTGTTCTGGCTCTTTTAGGCGCGTTCACACGCGCCGGCGGGCGGCAGCGCCTTCTGAGGCGCGAGAGCCCGCACCGCGCAGAAAGAACACCATCCTTCGAGACGGCCGCTCCGCGGCCTCCTCAGGATGAGGATTTACTTCCCGGCGGCGACTGCGGCGCGGCGGGCGGGCCGTCGGGCATCTTCATCAGCTCCTCGTCGGGCGTGCCCTCCTCCCACGCACGCACCAGCGTGTCGGGATCGAACACGACGCCGATCGGGTTCTTCTTGAACTCGGGCGTCTGGAAGTAGGCCGCGGTCGCTTCCTTGCTCGGGTAGCGGTCGACCTGCAGCTCGACGCCGTTGCCGTCGGGGTCGCGGTAGTAGATCGACACGGTCGGGCCGTGATGAATGCACCGCGCCGGCGGGATGCCGAGCTTCTTGGCACGCGCGTAGGTCGCGAGCAGCGTGCCGATGTCGGCGAAGGTGTAGGCGACGTGAGCGAGGCCAGAGTTCTTCGGCCCCGGCGGCTCGAGGCCCGCGGCGTTCACGATGCCGAGGCGATGGTGCTCGTCGTCGTAGGTCAGGAAGCAGATATAGTCGGTGCGCTGCACCACGCGCATGTTGAGCATGGCCATGTACCAGTCGATCATCTTGTCGATGTTCGAGGAGCGCAGGACGAAGTGCGCGAACAGGACCGGCGCGGCGGGCTTCGTATCGAGCGTGCGGCGGCGGCGCGTGTCGAGAACGGTGTCCATGGGAAGACCTCCTTGGGCCGGTCAGTCTACGCTAATGGCCGGCCCAAGGAAATTTCAAGACTACCTCTTCCTCACGCCGCTACGGGCTGCGTGGCGACGCCGCGATACTCGAGCAGGGTGAGCAACGCGACGGCCAAAGCCTGCGCGCCGATGAAGATCTGGCCGAGGCCGTTGGGCGCAATGGCGTTGCCCAGCACGACATAAAGGCTCGCCACGATCCAGCCCGCGTTGCCGATCACGATCAGCCACACGGCTCCTCGCGACACTTGTGCGCGTGTCGCGACGAAGGCCATGAAGGCCGCAATGGGAAAGAGGATTAACCCCGCAGGTAATAGCAGGCCCGTCGGGATGGCGGTCAGGCCGTTGACGAATTTCGCGCCGACCGCCATCACGAGGCCGGCGAGGACGCAGGTCGCGGCGTCGACCAGCAGGACACGCCGCAGGAAGCTGTTCTCGTATTGGGACATGGAAACTCCGTTTGTCGAACTGGAGCGACCGGTACCCCGAGGCCTTGCACGAGGCGACGTATAAGAAATGCAGGACATCCAGCACAACGAACCCCTGGTCGGCCGCGCCGACCGCTATCTCGGCGAGTGCCTGCGCACCTGGCGCGTGCTCAACCGCGTGAAGCAGGAACACGCCGCCGAATTGCTCGGCATCTCGCAGCCCTCGGTGTCGCGCATCGAGAAGGGCCTGCTTCTGCCGTCGAAGGACGAGCGCGCCGCGATCGTCGACCTGCTTGCGGCTCGCCTCACGTCGGCCGCCGACCACGAGCTGGTGCGGCTGGTCGGTTCCTCGACCGCGCCCGTCCATGTCGTCTGCGATCTCACGCATCGCCTGCTCGTCGCTTCGCCGGCGCGTTGTCGCGAGTTCCACGTTCCCTATGCAGAGCTGCTGGGCCGCTCGCTGTGGCGCTTCGCGACCGAGGAACTCGCGGCACTCGAGCACAGGATGCCCGAGCTCGGCTGGTTCGACGGCAGCGCGCCTGCGCTCGAGGTCGTCACGCAGGGCCGCGACTGGCGCGAGGTCGTGATCCCCGGCGGCACGTTCAAGTACGTGCGGTTTCGATTGGCGAACGGCAGCCACGTGCGGCTGATCGAAACCACATGCTATATGGAGCCGGACAAGCAGGCGGCTTGACCCACGCATCGGCCGGGCGCAAGCCGTCTGGCCGATGTCCGCTCCCGCCGCCGACCATTCCGACTCGCTGTCGCGCCTGATTCCGTCGCGCGTCGCGCGCGGCTTCTT
>SCVT01000180.1 GCA_004296815.1 Reyranella sp.
CGCTGAAGCCCGAGGGCATGTGCCGTGCCGAGCTCTGCGTGCCGCTGCCCGCCTCGGCGGTGAAGCCCAACGAGGTCGACCTCGCCGCCTTCTGGGCGAAGCTCGGCGGCCCCGTCGTCTCGACGGAAAATCGCGACGTCTGGGCGCTGGGCGCGCCGCCTGAGGAGCGCAACGCCGCCCTCGAAGGCCTCGAAGCGCCGGACTTCACCTTGCCCGACATCGACGGCGTGCCGCGCTCGCTTTCGCAGCTCCGCGGCAAGAAGGTCTTCCTCGCCACCTGGGCCAGTTGGTGAGGCTGCCGGTTCGACTTGCCCGTGTGGCAGCAACTCCAGGCTGAGCTCGAGGACAGGAACTTCATGGTGGTGGCCGTCGCGGAGGAGAGCCGCGGCACCGAGCATGCGCGCCCGTGGATCGAGCAGGCCAAGTCCACCTACTGGCAGCTCATCGACACCGAGCATCGGCTGGAAGATCTCTACAATCTCGTGAACGTGCCGCAGGCGATCTGGATCGACGAGCAGGGCCGCATCGTGCGTCCGCCGGAGACAGCGGGATCGACCGACCACTTCCGGCGCATGGACCTCAAGACGCGCACGATGAGCCCGCAGGACCAGGCCGAGCGCCAGGCGGCGCGGGATGCCTACATGCAGGCGGTTCGCGATTGGGTGAGGACCGGCACGCACGCGCTGCCTGCCGATGCAGCGCGCGCGAACCTGCCGAAGGTGACGCCGGAGATCGCCGAGGCTCGCGCCCGGTTCAGGCTGGGCGTATGGCTGCGCGCCAACGGCCGCGCGGCTGAAGGCGACCTGCAGATGACGGAAGCGAGTCGCCTTCATCCCGAATCGTGGAGCCTTTGGCGGCAGGCCGCCGATCTCGATGAGGTCGGCAAGGCGTCGGGTCCGGATTTCTGGAAGCGCGTGCAGGCACTGGGCGACAAGCCGTACTACCCGCCGCCCAAGCTCTAGGCACCGCCATCACACATGCGTGAGAAGGGCACGGTCACTGGCAGTGAAGCGTGCCGGTGGGCTAGGCTATTCAACATTTTCCGAAAAGCGGAGGCTGGGATGGCTGTCCTCAACGTCAACGGCAAGGCGATGGATCACAACGCTGCGCCGGATACGCCGCTGCTCTGGGTCCTGCGCGAGCAGCTCGGCCTGACCGGCACCAAGTATGGTTGCGGCATCGCGCAGTGCGGCTCGTGCACGGTCCTGATCGACGGTGCGCCGATGCGCTCCTGCCACGTGCCCGTGAAGGGCGTGGCAGCGACCGCCAAGATCACGACCATCGAAGGCCTCGCGGCCAACGGCAAGCTGACCAAGATCCAGGAGGCCTGGGTGGCCTCGGACGTGCCCCAGTGCGGCTACTGCCAGAGCGGCATGATCATGGCGGCGACGGCGCTGCTCGCGGCCAAGCCGAACCCGACCGACGCCGACATCGACGCGGCGATGACCAACATCTGCCGCTGCGGCACCTACCAGCAGGTCCGCGAGGCGATCCACGCCGCGGCCAAGGCCTAAGGGGAGGGACGAACCATGACGATCCAGACCTCGCTCGGCCGCCGCGGCTTCCTCGCCAGCACCACCGCCGTCGCCGGCGGCTTCTCACTGGGCTTCCACGTGCCCTTCCTCGACGACGGCGCCGCCAACGCGCAGGCCGGCGTCAGGGAACTCAACGCCTGGGTGGTGATCCATCCTGACGACAAGGTCGTCGTCCGCATCGCCCGCTCCGAGATGGGGCAGGGCACGCTCACCGGCCTCTGCCAGCTCGTGGCCGAGGAACTGGAGTGCGACTGGAACAAGGTGACGTGGGAATATCCGACGCCCGGCCAGAACGTCGCGCGCAACCGCGTTTGGCGCAACTTCTCGACCGGCGGCAGCCGTGGCATCCGCGAGAGCAACCAGTATGTCCGCGAGGGCGGCGCCATCGCGCGCGAGATGCTGATCGCCGCTGCGGCCACCAAGCTCAACGTGCCGGCGGGCGAGCTCACGGCGGCCAACAGCGTCATCACGCACAAGGGCTCGGGCAAGAGCGTGCGCTTCGGTGAGGTCGCGGCGGCTGCCGCGGCGCTCGAGCCGCCCAAGGAAGTGAAGCTCAAGGATCCGAAGGACTGGAAGATCGCGGGCAAGCCGATCAAGCGGCTCGACACGGTCGAGAAGGTCACCGGCCAGCAGATCTACGGCATGGACCACACGATGCCGGGGATGCTGGTCGCCACCGTGCGCGCCTGCCCGGTGATCGGCGGCAAGCTCAAGAGCTTCGATGCCGCCAAGATCGAGAAGATGCCGGGCGTGAAGAAGGTCGTGGCGATCGACGGCAATGCCGTGGTCGTCGTGGCCGACACCTACTGGAACGCCCACACCGCGCTCGCCGCCCTTCCCACCGAGTGGGACGTGGGCGAGCTCGGCAAGGTCCAGCAGGATCAGATCAAGGCCACGCTGAAGGCGGGCCTCGATGCCCCCGAGGCGTTCGTCGGCAACAAGGCGGGCGACGCCAAGGCCGCGATCGACGGGGCGGCCAAGAAGGTCACCGCGACCTACAGCTTCCCCTACCAGCACCACGTCACCATGGAGCCGATGAACGCCACCGCGCGCTACACGGCCGACAAGTGCGAGGTCTGGTGCGGCACGCAGAACGGCGAGGCGGCGCTCGCCGCGGCGTCGGAGGCGTCCGGGCTGCCGGTCGCCAAGTGCGAGGTCTACAAGCTGATGCTGGGCGGCGGCTTCGGCCGGCGCGGCCGGTCGGACTATGTCCGCCAGGCCGTGCTCGTGGCCAAGGAGATGCCCGGCACGCCGATCAAGCTGATCTGGTCGCGCGAAGAGGACATGACGCACTGCCAGTACCATCCGATCACGATGGCCAAGCTGACGGCCGGCCTCGACAAGGACGGAAACCTTGTCGGCCTGCATGTGCGCATCTCGGGCCAGTCGATCCTGGCCTCGCTGCTGCCGCAGAACCTCGTCAACGGCATGGATCCGGCCACCTTCCAGGGCCTGATGCAGACCGGCGTCGAGGCGGCCTACGGCTACGACGTGCCGAACCTGCTGATCGACCACGCCATGCGTAACCCGCACATCACGGCGGGCTTCTGGCGCGGCGTGAACGTCAACCAGAACGCCGTCTACATGGAATGCTTCATGGACGAGCTGGCGGAAGCCGCGGGCCAGGATCCGCTCGCCTATCGCCTGAAGTACCTCAAGCCCAAGTGGGCGGCGGTGCTCAAGGCGGCGTGCGACAAGGCAGGCTACGGCAAGCCGCTGCCCGCCGGGCACTTCCATGGCATCTCGCAGGTGATGGGCTACGGCTCCTACGTCGCGGGCGTCGCCGAGGTCTCGGTCGCCGACAACGGCCAGGTCAAGATCCACAAGATCACGGCCGCCACCAACCCCGGCCACGTCGTGAACCCGGCGCAGATCGACCGCCAGGTCGCGGGCTCCTTCGTCTACGGACTCTCGGCCATGCTCTACGGCGAGATCACCGTGAAGGACGGCGCGATCGAGCAGACCAACTTCGACACCTACAACATGCTGCGCATGGACGAGATGCCGAAGGTCGAGACCGTGCTGGTGCCGACCCACGATTTCTGGGGCGGCGTCGGCGAGCCCACGATCGCGGTCGCGGCGCCCGCCGTGCTCAACGCCATCGCCAAGGCCCGCGGCAAGCGCGTGCGCGACCTGCCGCTGATGCATCACGAGCTCAAGAAGGGCGCCTGATGCGTCGCTGGCTGGTGTCAGGCCTGGCCGGCGCGTTGCTGCTGGCCGGCCCGGCATGGTCGGCGGACGTCCCGCCCGGCGGTCCGCCGGGCGCCAGCTCGTGCACAGGCTGTCATTCGGGCGCCAAGATCGCCGACGTGGTGATCCCGCGCATCGCCGGCCGCAAGGCCGAGGATATCGTCACCTTCATGCGCGAGTACCGCAGCGGCGCCTGGCCCTCGAGCGTGATGGGGCGCATTGCCAAGGGCTTCGACGACCAGCAGACCCAGGCGATCGCCGCCTGGTTTGCCGCGCAGCCGGAGTAGCGGCATGACCAGCCGTCGCACGTTCCTGAAAGGCGGCGTGGCCGCCGCGGTGTTCGCACCGGCCATCGCCTCGGCGCAGGCCGCGGCCGGCAAGGTCGTGGTGGTGGGCGGCGGCTATGCCGGCGCGACGGCGGCACGCACCTTGAAGACGCTGCGGCCCGCGACCGACGTGACACTCGTCGAGCCCAACCCGGTCTACACCTCGTGTCCGTTCAGCAACTCCGTGCTCGCCAACCTGCGCGAGATTGGCCAGCAGCAGTTCCGCTACGACGGCATCAAGCGCACCGGTGTGAAGGTGGCGGAGACCAGCGTGACCGCGGTCGATGCCGACGCGAAGTCGGTCACGCTCGCCGACGGCAGCAAGCTTCCCTACGACCGGCTGGTGATGAACCCCGGCATCGACTTCATCTGGAACGCCATCCAGGGCTACGACGAGGCGGCGTCGCAGAAGATGCCGCACGCCTGGAAGGCCGGCGCGCAGACCGTGCTGCTGCGCCAGCAGCTCCAGGCGATGGAGGATGGCGGGCTGGTGGTGATGTCGGTGCCGGCCAATCCCTACCGATGCCCGCCCGGTCCCTACGAGCGCGCCAGCCTGATCGCCTACTGGCTCAAGGTCTGGAAGCCCAAGTCGAAGCTGCTGCTGCTCGACGCCAAGGATGCCTTCTCCAAGCAGCGCCTGTTCCAGAACGGCTGGGCCGAGCTCTATCCCGGCATGATCGAGTGGGTGTCGCTCAGCAAGGGCGGCAAGGTGACGGCGGTCGATCCCGCGACGCTCACCTTCACCACCGAGTTCGGCAGCCACAAGGCGGCCGTCGCCAACGTCATCCCGCCGCAGCGCGCCGGCGCGATCGCCGCACAGGCGGGCGTCGCCGACCGCACCGGCTGGTGCCCGGTCGAGCCGGTCTCCTTCGAATCGACGCTGCGTCCCAACATCCACGTGCTGGGCGACGCCGCGATCATGGGCGGCATGCCCAAGTCGGCCTTCGCCGCCAACGCCCAGGCCAAGGTCTGTGCCGCCGCGCTGGTCGAGCTGCTCGCCGGCCGCAAGGCCGCCGATCCGATCCTGATCAACACCTGCTACAGCCTGCTCGCCGCCGACTACGGTATCTCGGTCGCCGGCGTCTATCGTCCCGACAAGGGCCAGCTCACCGACGTGCCGGGCGCCGGCGGCAACAGCCCGCTCGAGGTCGTGGGCGGCTTCCGCGGCCAGGAGGCGCTCTACGCGTCGAGCTGGTTCCGCACCATCACCTCGGAAGTCTTCGGCTGACCATGCGCGGTGTCGTGGCGTTGCTGCTCGCCCTTTGTGCGATGCCGGCGTCGGCGCAGGAGATCGTGGGCGACGCCATCCCGAAGTCGCTGACCGGCCAGCCGGGCGATCCCGCGCGCGGCCGCGCCATCGTCGCCAACCGCAGCGTCGGCCTCTGCCTCCTCTGCCACTCCGGCCCGATCGCCGAGGAGCGCTTCCAGGGCGATCTCTCGCCGACCCTCGCGGGCGCGGGCTCGCGCTGGTCGGAAGGCCAGCTGCGCTTGCGCATCGTCGACGGATCGCGTCTCAATCCCGACACGATCATGCCGCCCTATTTCAGGACAACCGGACTGCAGCGGGTCGCCCGCAACTTCGACGGCAAGACCATCCTGACGGCCGCCCAGGTCGAGGATGTCGTGGCCTATCTCGTGACGCTGAAGGATTAGATGCATCGACGTCATTTCCTTGTCGGCACCGCCGCCATCGCCGTCCTGC
>SCVT01000181.1 GCA_004296815.1 Reyranella sp.
TGCAGCAGGTAGCCGGCCGCCGGATCGAGCTGCCGTTCCATCAGCGTCGGCATGAGATGGACCACCGTCACGTCCATGCCCTGCGCCTGCAGGCCCGCCGCCGCCTCGAGGCCGAGCAGGCCGCCGCCGATCACGACCGCCTTGGCGCGCGACTGGGCGGCCAGCAGCATGGCGTTGACGTCGTCGAGGTCGCGGTAGCTGAGCACGCCCGCGAGATCATGGCCGGGGACGGGGATGACCAGTGGGTTCGAGCCGGTCGCGATCACGAGCTTGTCGTAGCTCTGGGTCACGCCGAGCGAGGAGGTCACGGTCTTCTCGGCGCGGTCGATCTTCTCGATCTTGTGGCCCTTGTAGAGCGTGATGCCGTTCCTGACGTACCAGCCGTCGCCGTGGATGATGATCTGCTCGTAGTCCTTTTCACCCGACAGAACCGGCGACAGCATGATGCGGTCGTAGTTCACGCGCGGCTCGGCGTTGAAGATGGTCACCTGGTAGCGATCGGGCGATGCCTCGAGCAGATGCTCCAGCATGCGGCCCGGGGCCATGCCGTTTCCGATGATGACGAGCTTCTCGGTCATGTCCGTACTCACCAAACAAAAAAAGCCGCCGAACGAATCACCGGTCCCGCCGTGCGGGTCGCGATGATCGTTGGCAGCTTCGCCGGAGACGCCCGCCGTTGGACGCCCATCGAGGCCCGAGGCCTCGCAAGACTAGGACGCACGAATTGTGCCAATCGAAAATCAGGGGAAAAGTGCCCTTCTTCAGGGACTTAGCGGATGGGGTGTACGGCCAGGAAGACGACCGCGCAGGCCAGCAGGAAGCAGAGTGCCTGCCAGAACAGCAGCGGGTTCCTTTCCAGCAGCGGCGCCGGCGAGGGGTTGAGGAATTCCTCCTTGGGGTTGCGCAGGTCGAACAGGAACTCCGACAGCGCCTCGTAGCGCTGCATTGGGTCGGGTTGCACGGCCTTCTCCAGCGCGCCGTCGATCCAGACGGGAACCTCGGGATCGATTGTGTGCGCCGAGTGGTAAGCCAGCCGGCGCTGCTGCGCCCTGGTGCGCGTCTGGGCGACCTGTGCGCCGTAGGGCAGCTTGCCCGTCAGCATCTGGTAGGCGATCACGCCCAGCGAAAAGAGGTCGGAACGCGCCGATCCGCCTTCGCCCAGGAAATACTCCGGCGCGGTGTACTGAGCCGTGCCGAGGATGTCGCTGCCGTCGAGCGCGGGCGAAGCCTCGAGGACACCGGCGACGCGCGTCGAGCCGAAGTCGATGATCCTGGCCGTGCCGGTCGCGTCGATCATGATGTTCTGCGGCCGCAGGTCCTGATGGAGCATCTCCATGCGGTGGAAGGCGCGCAGCCCGCGGGCGACCTGCTCGACGATCCCGCGTACGGCTTCGAGAGCGGGGCGGGGATTGTCGATCATCCACTGGGCGAGCGTCTTGCCCTCGACATACTCCATGACAACGTAGAGGTAGTTGCGCTTCCTCGACTGGGGACGCGGCTTCAGGACATGGGCGTTGTCGATGCGACGCGCGACCCACTCCTCCATCATGAACCGCCGGAGATAGGCGGGATCGCCGCGCAAATCGATGGAGGGGATCTTGAGCGCAACCAGCTCCTCGTTGTCGGTGTCGACGGCGAGGTAGATGTGGCTGCGGCTGCTGGCATGAATCTGGCGCACGATCCGGTAGCCGTCGAAGATCGCCCGTGCCTCGAGCAGAGGCGGCAGCGGCAGCTCGATCGCCGATCCCAGGACCTCGTTCGCCTCGCCAGCCGGCAGCGCATCGATGCGCACGATCTGCGCGGTGAGGTTGTCCGGGCTGCCGTTGACATGCGCTTGCTCGACAATCGCACGTGCGGCGCGGTCGAGGTCGCTCGGATGCTCGGCGATGGCCCTGGCGACGAAGGCGTCGCCGACATGCTGATGAACGCCGTCGGTCGCCATGAACAGGATGTCGCCCGCCTCCAGCGGCACGGCGCGGTAGTCGATCTCGATCTGGGCATTGGCGCCGAGCGCGCGTCCGAGATACGACTGCTCGGACGACACGATCACGCGATGATCGTCCGTGAGCTGCTCGAGGGCGTTGCCCGAGACCCGGTAGATTCGCGAGTCGCCGACATGGAAGATGTGCGCGGTGGTCGACTTCACGACCACGACGCTCAGCGTGCAGACATAGCCCTTGTCCTGATCGTAGGCGTACTGGCTGCGTCGCGTCTGGGCGTGCAGCCAGGAATTCGTCGCGGCGATGACTCGCTGCGCCGATGTCTTCACCGACCAGGCATCCGACGTGCAGTAATAGTCCGTCAGGAAGCTCTTGATCGCGGATTCGGCGGCCACCCTGCTGACGCTGCTGCTGCTGATCCCGTCGGCCAGGGCGACGGTGATGCCCTTGAGGCCGAGCGCCGGCTGCCCGGGAATCAGGGCGCCGTGGAAATCCTGGTTGGTCTCCTTGCGCCCCTTGTCGGAGTGCTGGCCGATCGAGACCTTGAGTTCGCCGGACATCGCCTATGGCCGCAAGAAGGAGCCCGCCCGCGCGGGGCGAGGCTCCCTCGCGGGCTCCGTCAGACGGTCACCTTGCGCTTGGCGCCCGTCCTGACGTGCGTGGCGTAGAGGGTCAGGCCGGTGAAGGCGAGTCCGCCGACCAGGTTGCCGAGCACCGTCGGGATCTCGTTCCAGATCAGGTAGTCCATGATCGTGAACTTGCCGCCCAGCAGCAGGCCCGATGGGAACAGGAACATGTTCACGATCGAGTGCTCGAAGGTCATGTAGAAGAACACCATTATCGGCATCCACATCGCCAGGACCTTGCCGGTCACGGTCGTGGAGATCATGGCGCCAACGACGCCGGTCGAGACCATCCAGTTGCACAGCATGGCGCGGATGAAGAGCGTGAGCATGCCCGCGGCGCCGTACTGGGCGTAGCCCAAGGTCCGGCCCTCGCCGATATGGCCGATGATCTGGCCCACCTTGTCGGGCGGGGTCGACCAGCCGTTGGTGAAGATGCAGGCCATCATCAGGGCGACCGTGAAGGCGCCGCCGAAATTGCCGATGAACACGAGACCCCAATTGCGCAGGATGCCGCCGACCGTCACGCCGGGGCGCTTGTCGAGCAGCGCCAGTGGCGTCAGCACGAAGACGCCCGTCAGCAGGTCGAAGCCCAGGAGGTAGAGGATGCAGAAGCCGACGGGAAACAGCGCGGCGCCGACGATGGGGACGCCTGTCTGCACGGTGATCGTCACGGCGAACACCGCCGCGAGCGCCAGGATGGCGCCAGCCATGTAGGCACGGATGAGGGTGTCGCGCGTCGACATGAACACTTTGGATTCACCGGCATCGACCATCTTGGTCACGAATTCCGACGGGACGAGATATGCCATCAAAGATCTCCCTGGCTCTCCGCGAGGAGCAGCCGCTGCAAACAAAAAAGCCGCCGAACACGTCACCGCGCTCCACGAATCCCGTGGATGCGATCACCTGTTGGCAGCTTTGCCGGAAGTGGGAGCGCCCCCCGTTGGGCGCTCAGTGTTTGGAGCTGCGTTGCTCCACGCTGACACTTTGCAAGAAACATGCCGATGGAAAGAGCCCGATTCCCCTCGCTATGAGAGGGCCGGAGTCTCTACGTGATCAACGAGGAGGCAGTCTGCCCCGTCACTTGATCGATTTGAGAGTCGGCAGGCGGTACCGGTCTTCCGGGTCGTTCCAGCCCTTGAAGTTGGGCTTCCGCTTCTCGGCGAAGGCCGCGCGCGATTCCATGAGGTCGCTCTTGGCGCCATGGTCGTGCAGGGCATCGGCGAGCTTCTGCATCTCGGGGCCAGGGGCGGGGCGCATCTGGCGCATCATGTGCACCGTGTTGACGCGGCTGGCCGGCGGGAGCGTCAGCAGGTGCTCGGCCATGGAGAGTGCCGTCGGCATCAGGTCGGCGGCATCGACCAGGCGGTTCACGAAGCCGATCTCGTAGAAGCGCTGCGCGGTGAAGCGGAATCCCAGCGCCATCTCCATGGCAACGGGGTAGGGCATGTTGGCGATGTGGCCGTGATTGTAGCCGCCCAGCAGCCAGCGCTTGGCCTCGGAGACCTCGAACACCGCCTCGCGCACGGCCACGCGCAGATCGGTGCGCTCGACCAGCATGAAGCCGCCACCCATGGCGAAGCCGTTGACCGCCGCAATGACGGGCTTCTCGAGCTTGCCCGACATGAACGGATCCTCGATCTCGGGGCGGCGGCCGCCCGGCGCACCGTCCTTCAGCGACTCCTTCATGTCCTCGCCGGCGCAGAAGCCGCGCCCGGCGCCGGTGAAGATCGCGACCTCGAGCTCCTTGCTGTGGCGGAACTCGTTCCAGACGCGCGACAGCTCGGTGCGCATCTCGTGGTTCAGCGCGTTCAGCCGGTCCGGCCGGTTCATGCGGACGACGAGGACCTGTCCGTGGGTTTCGGTTTCGACGACAGACATCTTGTGCTCCCGGTTCAGGCCTTGATGAACGCCAGCAGGTCGGCGTTGATCGTTTTCGCCTCGGTCGTGGGCATGCCATGAGCGAAGCCCTTGTAGGTCTTCAGCACGCCGTTCTTCAGCAGCTTGGCCGACAGCGGCGCGGAATCGGCATACGGCACGATCTGGTCGTCGTCGCCGTGCATCACCAGCACGGGCACGGTGATCTTCTTCAGGTCTTCGGTGAAGTCCGTCTGCGAGAAAGCCACGATGCCGTCGTAGTGGGCCTTCGCGCCGCCCATCATGCCCTGACGCCACCAATTCCAGATCACGCCCTGCGCCGGCTTCGCGCCGGGCCGGTTGTAGCCGTAGAAGGGGCCGGCCGGCACATCGTAGTAGAATTGCGCGCGATTGTTCGCGACCTCGGCCTGGAAGCCGTCGAAGACCTCCTTCGGCAGTCCGCCGGGATTGCTCGGCGTCTTCACCATGAGCGGCGGCACGGCGGCGATGATCGCCGCCTTCGCCACACGGCTCTCGCCGTGGCGCGCCAGATAGCGCACGACCTCGCCGCCACCGGTGGAGTGGCCGACATGGACGGCACCCTTCAGGTCGAGATGGGCGGTGAGAGCCGCCAGATCGTCGGCATAGTGGTCCATGTCGTGGCCCTCGCTGCCCTGGCTGGAGCGGCCGTGACCGCGCCTGTCGTGGGCGATCACGCGAAAGCCCTGGGCGAGGAAGAACATCATCTGGGCGTCCCAGTCGTCGCCCGACAGCGGCCAGCCGTGACTGAAGACGATCGGCCGACCTTTCCCCCAGTCCTTGTAGAAGATCTCGATGCCGTCGCGGGTCGTGATGAAGGGCATGGCAAACTCCTCCTTACTGCGGAAAATCGCGGCGACTAGCGCCGCTCGAAATCGATTCGCTCGTCGACCGGCAGGCCGAGCAGGTGACGGCGCAGGCAGTCGAGACCAAGCTCGGTGGCGCCGATGCGCACCCAGTCGCGGCCGCCCAGCAGGCGTGCGCGGCGCGTGACGATGCCGGCCGCGTCGGCGACGCCGACGTCGATCGTCGCGCCGAACTCCGGCCGGTCGGGACCCTCGTCGAGCTGCACGGCGACGCTCAGCGCCACGCTGGCGCCGCTCTCCTTCAGGAGATCGCCCGCACCGATCGATCCGTTGCGCGAGATCACGCCCTTGCGGAAGATTGTCTCCGAGCCCGGCAGCGGCGCGATGCGCGAGGCGATGTTGCCGCCGGTGAAGGTCTCGGCCACCGCGAGCGTCAGGCCGCGCTCGCCGAGCTTGGCCAGGATCACGCCTTCCAGCGTCTCGTGGTCCTCGGCGATGATGAAGTTGCCGAGCCTGCGACGCACCTCGGCCTCGATCGGCGCGAGACGGGCGGCCAGATCGCTCTCGTCCTCGCCGCGCACGGCGAGCTTGGTCTCGAGCTGCGGATAGTGCGCCTGGAAGCCGAGCTTGATGCCGCCGCCGTCCTTGAAGGCCTCGATGTCGCCCAGCATCTGGTCGGCGCGCGATTCGCCGATGCCGAACGTGTGGAAGCGCTTCAGCTTGGAGACGCCCTTGATGCCGCCCAGCGCCAGCAGGCGCGGGATCACCTGCTCGTCGATCATGCGGCGCATCTCGCGCGGCACGCCGGGGGTGAAGTAGAAGCGCGCCTTGCCGATGGTGACGGCGAAGCCGCAGGCCGTGCCGATCGGATTGTCGATGAACTCGGCGTTGGCCGGCAGCATCGCCTGCTTCTTGTTGTTGGGCGGCATGACGCGCCCGCGCCGCGCATAGGATTCCTCCATGCGCTTCATCCAGTAGTCGCTCAGCACCAGCTCGACGCCGGCCGCCTGGGCTGCCACCTCCTGCGAGAGGTCGTCGACCGTGGGGCCGAGCCCGCCGTTGACGATCACGGCGTCGGCACGCTCGCCGGCCTGGCGGAAGGCCAGCAGCAGGCTTTCACGGTCATCGCCGACCGTGGTGCCCCAGTGGACGCCCAGCCCGACATCGACGAGGCGGCGGGAGATGTGGCTGTAGTTGGTGTTGACGGTCTTGCCGGTGAGGATCTCGTCGCCGGTACAGAGGATTTCCACGCGCATTTGCAGGATTATCGGCTAACGTCCTGCGGAAATCGAGGGAGAGAACGGTCCATGACAACCCTTTCATCCGACCTCTGCGAGGCGCTGGCCAAGGTCGGCACGTCGACCCTGACCGGCGTGCTGAACCGCCGGGGCCTGCGCAGCATGACCCTGTTCGATGTGTGGCCGCTCCGCCCCGAGCAGCCGGCCATGGTGGGCATCGCCTTCACCATGCGTTTCATTCCGTCACGCGAGGACAAGGACGGTCCGACCTCGACCAATCGCTCGATGGTGCAGCCTCAGGCGATGGAGGAGTGCCCGCCCGGCCATGTGCTGATGATCGACTCGCGCGGCGATTCGCGGGCGGCTTCGGCCGGCGACCTTTATATCGGCCGGCTGAAGGCGCGGGGCGCGGCGGGCATCGTCACCGACGGCGGCTTCCGCGACACCAATGGCGTCTTCAAGACGGGGCTGCCGGCCTACCACCGCCGCCCATCCTCGCCGCCATCGCCCATCGTGCATCGCCCGATCGACCTGCAGCTGCCGATCTCCTGCGGCGGCGTCGCGGTCTATCCCGGCGACATCGTGGTCGGCGACCGCGATGCCGTCCTCGTGATCCCGCCCGACATCGTCGAGGCCGTGGCCGAGGAAGCGGTGAAGAACTACGAGTACGAGAGCTGGGCCGAGCTTGAGGTCGCCAAGGGCCGCTCGCTCAAGGGCCTGTTCCCGGTGCAGGGCGAAGAGGCCAAACGCGACTACGAAGCGTGGAAGAAGAGCCAGAAGTAAGGCTGCGCTCTAGGCGAGCGTCGTCCGGATCTCGAGGCCACCCTTCAGGGTGAGCGTGACGGGCGTGCGCTCGGCGATGTCGACCATGCGCTTCTTCTGCTCGTCGTCGACTTGGCCTTCGATGGTGAGCACGCGGTCGATGCGCTGCTTGTCGCCGTCACGGGAAAAATGGACGTCAGCATGCACCGCCGTCACCGGCCACTTCTTGCGTTCGGCATACATGCGCAAGGTGATGACGGTGCAGGCGCCGAGCGCGGAGGTCAGGAGATCGTAGGGAGCGGGTCCGGCATCCTTTCCGCCGAGCTCCGGCCCTTCGTCGGCCGTGAGCTTGTGATGCCCTTGGTGTCCCGTGGCGATGGCGGTCTTGTAATTCGTCGTCTCGATGCTTGCCCGTGCGTGCGCCACTGTCGCCTCCCGATGCTTCGCGCCCTCCGTCGGGCGCCGGCACCAGTCTAGCGGCGACGGACTTTCTTTGCCGCCTTCTTCGCGACCTTCTTCACCGCTCTCTTCGCCTTGCGAACCGCCTTCTTCGCGGCCTTGCGAACGCTCTTCTTCTGCGCCGCCTTCTTCTTGGCGAGGCCGACCTTGCGTGCCCCGGCATTGACGCCGCGGGTCACCGCCTTCACGGCGCTGCGACCGGCGCGGACGACCGCGATCTCGGCCCGTACGACGGCATCGGCCACCGTGTCGACGATCTTGTTCTTGGCCATGGAAGACTCCCTCGTGTCATTCGTGTCTCTGCGACGACGGCAAACGCCGAGACGGAGGGAAGGTTGCAGATCAGTGACGAATCCGGATCATCGTCGCGTTGTCGTCGCGCACGCGCACGACGCCGATCTCGACGTAGCCGTCGCCGAGCGTCGCTTCCGCCGGGACCGCGGCGAGCAACCCGCCGGCCGTCTGCGGATCGAACAGCAGCGGCAGCTTCGGGTTCGCTGCTGCCCGGTCCATCCCCTCGATGAGATGGCGCGCCCGCAGGTTCTCGGGCTGTAGCGAGCTCGCGAAGCCCTGCGCGAACAGTTCGGCGGCACCGTCGAGCACAGGCAGGGCGTCGAGGTCGATGTCGACAGCGACGTTGCCGCTCGCCCTCACCATCTCGGCCAGGTGACCTGCCAGACCGAAGCCCGTCACGTCCGTGCAGGCATGCGCGCCGGCCTCGACCAGGGCGCGTGCGGCATCTGAGGAAGGCGTACGCATGGACGCAAGCGCCTCGGCAACCCAGCGCCCGCGCGCGGCGCCGCGCATCGCCGCGGCGAAGATCACGCCCGTCCCGAGCTTCTTGGAGAGCACGAGCCTGTCGCCTGGCTTCATCCCGCCCTTGCGTAACGCCTGCGTGGCCACGACCAGGCCGTTCACCGAGAAGCCGAGTGCCGCCTCCGGGCCCTCGCCGGAATGGCCACCGATCAGCGCGCAGCCGGCACGATCCAGCACGGCGCGCGCGCCCGACAGCATCTGGAAGAGGTCCTCCTCCATCAGCCGCTCCGCGGCCGCCGGCACGACGGCGAGCGCCAGCGCGCTGTGCGGTTTCGCGCCCATCGCCCACACGTCGCCCAGCGCATGGACGGCGGCGACCTCGCCGAAGGCGAACGGGTCGTCGATGAAGGTGCGGAAGAAGTCGACCGACTGGACCAGTGCCTGGCCGGCCGGCACCTCGATCATCGCGGCATCGTCGGGTGCGTCGAGGCCGATCGCGACGCCGCTCGCGGCCGATGGGCCGAGCCGCGCCAGGACGCGTGTCAGAGTATCGGCGCCCACCTTGGCGCCGCAGCCGCCGCAGCGCATGCCGATGTCGGCGAGAAGCCGCTTGGCTTCCGCATCAGCCAGGGCCGGATCGGGCGGCGCCGTGCGCGCCGCCACGTCCATCGGCTCGGCCGGCGGCTCGCGGTACATGCGCATCCACTTGCGGTCGATATGGTCCTTCCAGCGCCATACCCACGAGCCTTCGATGGCCCAGTTTCCGCGGGTCGCCACGGCATGTCCGTCGCCGGTGCCGAGGATCGAGAGATAGCGGCTCTGCGGCGTGAACGGCTGGAGTGCCTGGCCGAGCAGGGCGCGGCGCAGGTTGTCGGCGAGCGGTGGCCCCTGGCGCACGGCGAAGACGCCGGCTTTCGGCCGCGGGTGCGCCGTTACGGTGGCGCAGTCGCCGACGGCGAAGACCCGCTCGTCGGTGGTGGAGCGGAGCGTCGGCTCGACGGCGATGAAGCCGCGCGGATCGAGCTTGAGGCCGGTTTCGGAGAACCACTTGGCGGCGCTCGCCTCGGTGACCACGAAGACGTCGTCGACGACGAGGCGCTCGCCGGTCTCGAGATGCACGGCACCCGCTTCGATGCGGGTGGTCGCGGCGTTCTCCACGAGACGCACGCCACGGCGCGCGAAGATCGCCCGCATCTTTTGTCGCGCCGCCGCCGCCTGTCCGCCCAGGATCTCGCCCTTGGTGGCGAGGGTTACGGAGATCTCGGCCCGACGTGCGACCTCGCGCAGGCGACGGTCGATGGCGAGCGACAACTCGACACCGCCGGCGCCGCCGCCGATCACCGCGATCCTGAGCGGGCCCTGCCGGTCCTTCACGCGCTCGAGGAAGTCGAGCCAGCGACGGCCCAACTCGGCGATGGGCTTCACCGGCGTGGCATGCTCGGCCGCGCCGGGTATCGTCTCGACGCTGGGCGAGGAGCCGACGTCGATCGACACGATGTCGTAGGAGACTGGGGGCCGGTTCTTGAGCAGCACCTGACGGTTGGCGCTGTCGATGCCGACCGCTTCGGCATGGATCAGGCGCACGCCGGTCCATGCCGCCAGCCGTGCCAGGTCGATATGGCATTCGTCGAACGTGTAGTGGCCGGCGACGAAGCCCGGGATCATGCCGGAGTAGGGCGTCTCGATGTCCCGGCCAATCAGGGTGAGCCGCACGCCGGGCATCGGCTTCATGCCGAAGCTCTTCAGGACATGGACGTGCGCATGGCCGCCGCCAACCAGCACGAGGTCCTTGAGAAGCGGCGCGGCCTGCATCCCACCCCCTATAGCCTATCGAAAGGGCGGCTGGTACTTTGTCAAATAATATTGTATATCAACATATTAAGGACCTTTCTTCCCATCGTATCGGAGCGCCTGCATGGCCGTCACTTCCGGCCTTTCGGTTTCACGCGATCATCCCGAGGCCGGCGTGGCGATTGCCCGGCCACGCTCGGCCTGGTCGTTGTCGTGGCCGCTGGTGCTCGGCCTGCTGCTCTTCGTCTGCCTGGCCAACGGCAGCGGCTCGCCGCTGCTCGGCGATCCCGACAGCCATTGGCATATCGCGGTCGGCAACTGGATGCTGGCGCACCGGGCCGTGCCGACCGTCGATCCGTTCTCCTTCACGTTCCTGGGCCAGCCGTGGATCGCCAAGGAGTGGCTGTCGCAGCTCCTGATGGCGACGGCCTTCAAGCTCGGCGGCTGGGGCGGCCTCACGATGCTGGCCGCCGCGGCGCTCGCCGTCAGCTTCGCGCTGATGCTGCGTCTCCTGCTGCGCGACCTGAAGCCATTGCCCGCCGCGATGTTCGCGATCGCGGCGATCGTGATGACGGTGCCGCATTTCCTCGCGCGACCGCACGTCCTCGCCTTTCCCTTCATGCTGCTCTGGGTCGCGGGCCTCGTCCGCGCCGTCGAGGAGCGTCGTGCGCCCGATCCGTGGCTGCTGCTCTGCATGCTGCTGTGGGCCAACCTGCACGGCGGCTTCACCCTGGGCTTGCTGCTGGGCGGCGCCTTCGCGCTCGAGGCGCTGCTTGGCGCGCGCGACTCCTCGGAGCGCAAGACGCTGTTCGTGGCCTGGGCGAAGTTCGGCGTGGCCGCGCTGCTCGCCGCCTGCATCACGCCCTACGGCCCCGAATCGATCCTGGTGACGCTGCGCATCTTCGGCATCGGCGACACGCTCGCCTTCATCTCCGAATGGAAGTCGCCGGACTTCCAGAAACAACCGATGCAGGAGCTGATCCTGCTGATCGCGCTCTACGCCGCCCTGTCGCGTGGCCTCAAGCTGCCGCTGCTGCGGCTTCTGATCGTGCTGGGACTGCTGCACCTCTATCTCCGCTACGCCCGCAACGCCGAGCTGCTGGCGATGCTGGCGCCGCTCGCGCTGGCGCCGCTGCTGGCGCGGCAATGGCCCGCGCTGCGGCCCGATCCGTCCGCCGGTCGCGGCACCTCGCTCGCCGACCAGGCGGTGGCGCTGGCGCGCCCGGCCGGGATCGCTGCGGTCGCTGCCGCCGTCGCGCTCTCCGCGTTGTTCGGTGGCTTCATGGTGCGCTATGGCGGCATCACGCCGCCGTCGGCAACCATGCCGTCGGCCGCCATGGCCTTCGCCAAGCAGGCGGGCCTCACGGGCCGTGTGCTGAACCACTACAATTTCGGCGGCTATCTCATCCATGCCGGCGTGCCGACCTTCATCGACGGCCGCGGCGAGCTCTACGGCGGCGACTTCATCAAGCGCTATGCCGACACGATCGGCCTGCGCGGTGGCGAGCCGCTGGAGCAGCTTCTCGAGCACAACCGCATCGAGTGGACCTTGATGCCGGCCGACCAGCCGGCCAACCGCCTGCTGGCGCGCCTACCGGGCTGGCGCCAGGCCTATGCCGACGAGGCGGCCGTCATCTTCGTGCGCGAGCGGCGCTAGTCCGGACTAGTCCTTCAGCACGATCCAGATGCAGTGGCCGATCGCACAGAGGCGGCCACTCTCGGTATAGAGCGCCGTGCCGGAGTAGAGCTTCCGGCCTTCGGCGCCGATCCGCCAGCCGACCACCGCGCAACGCTCGCCGACCTTGGGAGGATCGAGCACCTTCGCCGTCATGCGGCCGGTCAGCGCCGGCCGCGGATCTTCAGGATCCTGCGCCGCCCAGGCGCCCGGGCAGTCGAGTGTGCCCCAGAGAAACTCCGGCCGTATGCGACCATCGGCATCGGCGTGGTTCGCGTGCGGCAGGTAGCAGGAAAGGGAACGGCCGGTTTCGGGGCCGTGCGATCCGAAGACACGCAGGCCATCGCCCACGACCCGGCTGCGGCCGCAGACGAGACAGGTGTGGAACTCGCTGTCCTCACCGCAGCCGCCCGTCGCATCGCGACGCATCACCTCCGCCCAGTCGGACGGCGGGTGGGGCGGATCGAGATGGTCGACCTTGCCGGCGCGTGCCTCGCAGATGAGCGTGTCGCGGTCGCGCAGCATCAGGGCCTCGCCCTCGCGCACCACTGAGAGCTTCGTCTCGATCGGGATCGGCGCGCGCAGGGTGATCTCGACTGCGCCGTCGCCACCGAAGACGCGCGTGTATCGCTCCGCCAGCACGCCAGAGACATAGCCGCCGTTGCCCGAGAGACGCGGGCCGTTGAAGCCCTGCGGGATGATGAGAGTGTCGTGCACTGGTGCCCTCCGCGGCGCGGAACGTGGCGTGCGCATGCGGCGAATGCAAGCCTGCCGGCCCGCCAAGCGGCTTGCGCCGCAGACGCCGCTCGTCGAGGTTGAGGCGATGGGATCGGCTTTGCCGTGGGCGCTTGTGGCGCTTTGCTTTGCGCTCGGCGTTGCGAGCCGCGCGATCAGCGACACGTTCGTCCTCTTCGTGCCGGCCCTGCAGGGCGCTTTCGACGCCAATCGCGGATCAGTGACGCTGATCTACTCCTTTGCCCTGCTGCTGGGCGGCACGGCGGCGCCGATCGCGGGCTGGATCCTCGACCGCTTCGGCCTGCGCACGCTCACCATCGTGGGCGTCAGCGCCACCGTGCTCGCCACGGCGATCGGTTCGCAGGCGACGCAGCTCTGGCATCTCTACGTGAGCCTCGGCGTGCTGATGGGCTTCGGTGCGGCCTCGCTCTCGGGCGTGCTGAGCTCGTCGTTGATCGGCCGCTGGTTCCCGCCGCATCGCCTCGGCGTGCCGCTCGGCATCGCCTGGTCCGCTGCCGGCGTGGGCGCGATGGTGACGTTTCCGGTGGCGCAGCATCTGATCGCGACGGAGGGCTGGCGGCACGCCTATCTGGTGTTCGCCGGCGTGAGCGCGGTTCTCATCCCCGTGCTGCTGTTCCTGCCGTGGCGGCGCATCGAGCGTGGTGCGCCGGGTCTCGCCCCGGCGCGCGCCGCCGCCGGCCCCGGCCCCACGGTGGGCGAGGCGGTGCGCGACTGGCCCTTCTGGGCGCTCACCTCGTCGTTTGCGCTCACCTCCGTCGGCATCTTCAGCCTGGTGCCGCAGGCCATGGTCTATCTGCTGGAGCGCGGCATCGACGGCGCCTATGCCGCGAAGGCGCTGGCCGTCGCCGGCCTGCTCACGCCGCTCGGCATGGTGGGCTTCAGCTGGCTCGCCGACCGCGGCGGCCGCCGCCGCGCCGCCATCCTGGCCTATGGCTGCTCGATCGCGGGCGTCGGTGCGCTCGCCCTGGTGCGCGGGCCGGGCGACGATGCTTTCCTGTGGCTCTACGTGCTGCTGTTCGGCGGCAGCATGGGCTCGCGCGGGCCGATGATCTCGACCCTGGCGACGCTGCGCTATCGCGGCGCGCATTTCGGCAAGATCTACGGGCTGATCGCCATCGGCATGGGGCTGGGCGGTTTCTTCGGCGCCTGGATTGGCGGCGTGCTGCATGATCTCACCGGCGGCTATGCCGCGGTCATGGTGCTGTCTGTGACCGCACTCGCCGTCGCGGCCGCCTCGCTCGGCTCGGAGGCCGGCGCACGCGAGCGGCTGAGCCGCTAGCAGACGTTCACTCGGCGGGGTGCGCGGCGGTCGGCGGCGTGGGCGTCTTGGAGTCCTCGGCGTGCAGCGCCGTGCGGTTGCTGCGGGCGAGGTAGGAGTAGGCCGTCGGCACCACGAACAGGGTGAGCAGCGTGCCCACCGTCATGCCACCCACGATCACCCAGCCGATCGCCTGCCGGCTCTCGCCGCCGGCGCCGGTCGCCAGCGCGAGCGGGATGGCGCCCAGCACCATGGCGCCGGTGGTCATCAGGATGGGCCGCAGGCGCAGCACCGCCGCTTCCTGCACCGCCTCGACCTTGCTCTTACCCGCCTCCTGGAGCTGGTTGGCGAACTCGACGATCAGGATGCCGTGCTTGGTGATCAGGCCGACCAGGGTCACGAGCCCGATCTGGCTGTAGACGTTCAGCGTGTTGCCCGTCAGCCAGAGCGCCAGCAGGGCGCCCGTCATGGTGATCGGGACGGTCAGCATGATGACCAGCGGGTCGGCGAAGCTCTCGAACTGCGCGGCCAGCACCAGGAAGATGAATAGCAGCGCCATCAGGAAGACTTCGTAGAGGCCGCGCGAGGATTGCGTGAACTCGCGGCTGACGCCGGCATAGTCGACGCTGACATGACTCGGGAGCTGCTTGGCGAGCTCGCGCATGTCGGCCAGGGCATCGCCTAGCGCATAGCCCGGGTTGAGGTTGCCCGAGATGATGGCGGCCCTGAGCTTGTTGAAATGGTTGAGCTCGCGCGGTGCCACGCGCTCCACGTGGCTGACCAGCGAAGCGAGCGGCACCATCTGGCCGGAACGGGCGCGCACGTAGATCTCCGAGAGCTGCTGCGGCCGCGACCGCTCCTGGCCCTCGATCTGCACCATCACGTCGTACTGCTTGCCGTCCTTCTTGAAGCGCGTGACCTGGCGGCCGCCCAGCATTGTCTCGAGCGTGCGGCCGATCGTGTCGATGTCGATGCCGAGGTTGGCCGCCTTCTCGCGGTCGATGTTGACCTTGATCTCGGGCTTGTTGAGCTTGAGGTCGGACTCGATGTTGGTGAGGCCGGTGCTGAGCCGCGGATGGGCGCGCACCAGCCCGAGGAACTGCTCGGAGACCTGATCGAGCTCCTGGAAGGGCCGCGAGGTCTGCAGCACGAACTGAACCGGCTTGTCGATCGAGCGCTGGCCGAGCGAGGGCGGGTTGATCGGGAAGGCCAGGGTCCCGGGGATCTGCATGGCCAGCGGCCGGGCCTTGTTGGTGTATTCCTGCTGCTTGACGTCGCGCTCCTCCCACGGCTTCAGGCGCACGAAGGCCAGCCCGCGCGTCACGTCGGGGAAGCCCACGATCACCAGCACGCGCTCGACATGCGGGAAGCGCCGCTGGCCGGTCTGCGGATCGTCGCCCATGTAGATCTGTTCCATCATCTGGGCGTAGCGCAGCGTGTATTCCGGTGTGGCGCCTTCGGGCCCCACCAGGATGTTCATGACGATGCCGCGATCCTCGATCGGCGTCAGCTCCGAGGGCAGCTTGGTGAACAGCCAGCCGCCGAACGCCGCCACGGCGAGCCCGAACGCCAGCACCGCAACGCGGCCGCGCATGGCACCGTGCAGCAGCGCGCGATAGCCGCGTTCCATCCCGTCGAGCGCCTTCTCGCCCGCGAGATAGAAGCGACCGGGGTTATGGTTGTGGCGCAGCATCTTGGCGCACATCATCGGCGTCAGCGTCAGCGCCACGAACCCCGACACCACGACCGCGCCGGCGAGGGTGAGCGCGAACTCGGTGAACAGCTTGCCGGTGCGGCCGGTCTGGAAGGCCATCGGCGCGTAGACGGCGGCGAGCGTCACGGTCATGGCGACGACGGCGAAGGCGATCTCGCGCGAGCCCTGGAGGGCGGCGTCGAGCGGTTTCATGCCGTTCTCGATGTGGCGCGAGATGTTTTCCAGCACGACGATGGCGTCGTCGACCACCAGGCCGATCGCCAGCACCATGGCCAGCAGGCTGAGCGTATTGATCGAGAAGCCGAACAGCAGCATCAGCGCGAAGGCGCCGATCAGCGACACCGGGATGGTGACCAGCGGGATCAGCGTCGCCCGCACCGAGCGCAGGAACAGGAAGATCACCAGCACGACCAGCAGGACGGCCTCGGCGATCGTGTGGAAGACGTTCTTGATCGAGCGGTCGATGAAGACCGTGGTGTCGTAGGTGATGTCGCCGCGCACGCCGAGCGGCGCCAGCTCGGTCTCGAGCTGGACGAGCCGCTTGCGGGCCTCCTCGACGATCGCCAGCGGATTGGCGGTCGAGGTGCGGATCAGCCCGACATTGACCGAGCTGGCGCCGATCACCGCGGGCCGGCCGTCGCGCGCCGGCATGCTGACCCGGGCGATGACGCGCACGTCCTGGGCGTCGAGCTGGGCGCGGCCGACATCCTTCAGGCGGACGAGATAGCCCTCGTTCTCGCGCAGGATCATCTCGTTGAACTGGGCGGCGGTCCGCAGATCGGTCTCGGAGACCACGGTGAACTCGCGGTCGGCGCTCTCGATACGGCCCGACGGGATCTCGACGTTCTGACGGCGCAGCGCGGCTTCGACCTCCTGGACGGTCAGCCGGTAGGCCGCGAGCCGCGCCTTGTCGAGCCAGATGCGCATGGCGTAGCGGCGCTCGCCGAAGATGCGGATGGCCGAGACGCCGTCGATCGTCTGCAGCTTGTCCTTGACCACGCGGTCGATGATGTCGGTGACCTCGACGGCGGTGAGCGTCGGGCTCAGGAAGGAGAGAAAGATGATCGGGAAAGCGTCGGCCTCGACCTTGGCGATCACCGGCTCATCGATCTCGGTCGGGAGCTGGGCGCGCACGCGGCTGACGCGGTCGCGCACGTCGGATGCGGCGTCGTCGACGTTGCGGTTGATGTTGAAGCGCACCGTGACCTGGCTCTTCTCGGCGCGGCTGAAGGACTGGATCATCTCGACGCCTTCGATGCCGGAGATCGAATCCTCGAGCGGCGTCGTCACGCGGCTTTCGATGATCTCCGCCGAAGCGCCGCGATAGGTCGTCTCGACGGTGACCTGCGGCTCGTCGATCTTGGGATACTCGCGGACGGCGAGGCGCTGGTAGCTCACCAGGCCGATCAGGACCAGCGCCAGGCTCATCACCGTGGCCAGCACCGGCCGTCGGATGGAGAGCTCGGGCAGGGTCATGGTCTACTTGCCCGGCGTCGCGGCGGGCGCACGGCCGCCGGGCTGGAAGTCCTTGGGCACAACCTGGACCGGCGCGCCGTTGCGCAGCTTGATCTGGCCGGCGGACACGATGAGGTCGTCGGGGGAGACACCCTTGACGACCTCGACCTCGCCGGCCTGGCGACGGCCGATCTCGACGCTCGCGATCTGCGCCTTGCCGTCGACCACCTTGAACACGCTGTGCCGCTCGCCCACCGGCATCAGCGCCTGCTCGGGCAGGAACATCGCATCGTCCTTGGTGTTGAGCGTCAAGGTCACGCGGGCGAACACGCCGGGTCGCATCAGCTCGTCGGAATTGGCGATCAGCGCCCGCACCACGACGGCGCGGCCGAGCTCGTCGACCAGCGGGTCGATGGCGAAGACCTTGCCGGGGAAGGCGCGGCCGGGAAAGGCATCGGCGGTGACGGCGATGTCCTGCCCGACGCGGACGGCGGCGAGGAAGTTCTCGGGAATGCGGAAGTCGACCTTCAGCGGGTCGATCT
>SCVT01000182.1 GCA_004296815.1 Reyranella sp.
GCTCTTCCGATCTCGGCGAGGAACCTGCCGCCGATGTCGGCAGCGCTGCGCGGCGCATGGACCGCAGCGGCCTCACTGCCGCCGGTCGACAGCTGCCTCGTGCTGTTGCCGGCCGCGGCGCGCTGGGATCATCCGAGCTGGGTCGAGGACCGGCCGGCCATGCTGGAAACCGGCGCCCGCATCCTCCGGCTTCTTGCGGCGGCCGTGACCTCCCAGCCGCTCTCCGACCGGCCGGTGCACGAGCAGCTCGCCTCGGCCTGGCAGGTCGCGCCGGAGCATGCACCCCTCATCCGCGCCGCCCTGGTCCTCTCGGCCGACCACGAATTCAACGCCTCGGCCTTCGCCGCCCGTGTCGTCGCCTCGACCGGCGCCAACCTCTACGGCTCCACGATGGCCGGCCTCGTCGCCATCAACGGTCCGCGCCACGGCGGCCTCACCCGGCGCGTCGCCGCCATGCTGAACGAGCTGGCGAGTGCCCCGGACCTGGAAGGCGAGATCGTGCGCCTGGCACATGACGGCGGATCGCTGCCGGGCTTCGGCCACCCGCTCTATCCGGATGGCGACGTGCGCGCGAAGGCGCTGCTGGCGATGCTGCACGAAATCGTGCCCGCCTCCCCGGCCCTGGCGTTTGCCGAGCGCGTGGCTGCCGCCGTCGAGCGGCTGACCGATCGCAAGCCCAATGTCGACTTCGCCACCGTGACGGTCGAGCGCGTGCTCGGACTCCCTAAGGACTCGGCGCTCGCCATGTTCCTGCTCGGCCGCACGGTCGGCTGGATCGCCCACGCCCTCGAGCAGGCCGCGCACGGGGCATTGATCAGGCCGCGCGCCCGGTATACCGGTCCGCGGGCGTCATGAGCACGGCACTGATCGTCATCGACATGCAACAAGGGTCGTTCACCGCGGCAAGCCCCCGGCACGACGCCACGGGTCTGGTCGAACGGCTGAACCGGCTCGCGGCCGGCGTGCGCGCCGGAGGCGGCACCGTGGTCTTCGTGCAGCACGACGGCCCGCCGGGCGATCCCCATCATCCCGATGCACCGGGCTGGCATTTCCTGACCGACCTCGACGTCCACGACGGCGATCCCGTGGTGCGCAAGACGTCGTGCGACTCCTTCCTGCACACGAGCCTCGACGACCTGCTGCGCACGCGCGCGATCGACCGTCTTATCGTCACGGGGTGTGCGACCGACTACTGCGTCGACACGACCGTCCGCAGCGCACTGGCGCGCGGATACCGCACGATCGTGCCCTCGGATGGTCACACCACGGCCGACCGTCCACACCTGCCGGCCGTCAAGATCATCGAGCACCACAACGCCATCTGGGCGGACTTCCTGGCGCCGCGCGGGCCCGCCGAAGTGCTGCCCTGCGCGGCGATTCCGCCTGCATAAGTCGGGGCGACGTTATCCTCCTTGCGATGGCGGCATGCGCGTGCTTAACGTCGCGCTTTAGTGACAAAGAAACGCGCGGGCGTGCCGAGGTTGCCCCACCTTCTCGGCATCGAAGGTCTGTCGCCTGAAACCATTTCGGGCTTGCTGGACCTTTCCGAAAGCTACATCGACCAGAACAGGTCCATCGACAAACGCCGCGACCTGCTCGCCGGCCGCACGGTGATCAACCTCTTCTTCGAGAACTCGACCCGCACCCGCACCAGCTTCGAAGTGGCAGCCAAGCGGCTCGGCGCCGACGTCATCAATATGGACGTCGCCACGTCGTCGGTGCGCAAGGGCGAGACGCTGCTCGACACGGCGATGACGCTCAACGCCATGCGGCCCGACGCCATCGTCGTGCGCCATCACGAATCCGGCGCGGTCAACCTGCTGTCGCAAAAGGTCAACTGCGCCGTCATCAACGCCGGCGACGGCCAGCACGAGCATCCGACGCAGGGCCTGCTCGACGCCCTCACCATCCGACGACGACGCGGCACCTTGCAGGGGCTGCTGGTCGCGATCTGCGGCGACATCATGCACAGCCGCGTGGCGCGCTCGAACATCCACATCCTGCAGATCATGGGCGCCCGGGTGCGCGTGGTCGGCCCGCCCACCCTGATGCCGACCGACGTCGACCGGATGGGCGTCGAGGTCCACTACAGCATGAAGACCGGCCTCAAGGACGTCGA
>SCVT01000183.1 GCA_004296815.1 Reyranella sp.
TGCCGGGCTACGACATGGGCTCGTGGGGCGGCTTCGTGGCGCCGATGGCGACGCCCAAGGACGTGATCGACAAGCTGAACGCGGGCTTTGCGAGGGCACTCGCCGAGCCCGACGTCGTGGCCAAGCTCGACACGGCCGGCATCCAGGTCGCTGCCGGCACACCGCAGCAGTTCGACGCCTTCATCCGCCAGGAGATGGCGCGCTGGGCCAAGGTCGCGCAGGACGCCGGGATCAAGCCGGAGTGAGCGCGACGCTCGCACGGGTCGAAGCCCACGTCTTCCGCACGCCGATCAAGGAGCCGGTCCGCACCTCGTTCGGCACGATGACCGAGCGGGTCGCGGTGTTCGTGCGCGCCGAGGATTCCGATGGCGCGCGCGGCTGGGGCGAGATCTGGTGCAACTTCCCCAACGCCGCCGCCGAGCACCGCGCGCTGCTGTTCGCCGACATCGTGGCGCCGCGGGCGCTCGGCAAGTCGCTCGACGATCCGGTCGGCCTGTGGAGCGAGATCGACCGCGCGCTGCATGTGCTGCGGGTGCAGAGCGGCGACGCCGGCGCGCTCTCGGCCGCGGCGGCGGGGCTTGACCTCGCGATCCACGATCTGCGCGCCCGCAAGCGCGGCCTGCCGCTGTGGCGGGCGTTGGGCGGCACCGACGATTCCCCCGTCCCGGCCTATGCCTCGGGCCTCAATCCCGGCCGCGCTGCCTACGACACGGTGGGCCGCATGCGGGCGGCGGGCTACCGCGCCTTCAAGATAAAGGTGGGCTTCGGCGAGGAGACGGACCTGGGCTCGCTGCGGCCGGTGGCGAAGGAGATCAAGTCCGGCGAACGGCTGATGGTCGACGTCAACCAGGGCTGGGACCTGCGCACCGCCAGCGCCATGGTCCCGAAGCTCGCCGAGTTCGGCCTCGCCTGGATCGAGGAGCCACTGATGGCCGACCGGCCGTGGCTCGAGTGGACGCAGGTCGCGGCCTGGGCGCCGACGCAGCTCGCAGGCGGCGAGAATTTGCGCGGGGCAGGCCCTTTCCAGGAGATGATCGATTCCGGCCTGTTCGGCGTGATCCAGCCCGATGCCGCGAAATGGGGTGGCCATTCGGGCTGCCTGCCGGTGGCGCGCGCGGCGCTGGCGGCCGGCCGCACCTATTGCCCGCACTTCCTGGGCGGGGCGATCGGGCTGATTCATTCCCTGCATTTGCTGGCCGCCGTACGCGGTCCCGGCCTGCTCGAGGTCGACGCCAACCCCAATCCGCTGCGCGAAGGTCTGCTGGGCGACCTTCTGGCTGCCCGGGAGGGCACCGTGTCGCTTCCCGGCGGACAGGGACTCGGTCTAGAACCGGACCTCAGGCCGCTCGCAAACCTAAGAAGCCTTCACATAGAGCGGCGCGCGTAACAGAGGGAACGCCATGCTTGGGTTGATGCAAGACCGTCCGCTGCTGATCTCGCAGATCATCGACTATGCCGCGGCCGCCTACCCCGACGTCGAGATCGTCACCCGCACGGTCGAAGGGCCGATGCACCGCTACGGCTACAAGGACGCGCAGAAGCGCGCCAAGCAGGTGGCCGAGGCGCTGCAGGGGCTGGGCGTCAAGCTCGGCGACCGGGTCGGCACCATCGCCTGGAACACCTACCGCCATTTCGAGCTCTACTTCGGCATCTCCGGCCTCGGCGCCGTGCTGCACACGCTGAACCCGCGGCTGTCGCCCGAGCACGTGGCCTACATCGCCAATCACGCCGAGGACAAGGTCATCTTCGTCGACCTCAACCTGCTGCCGATCGTCGAGGGCGTGATCGACCAGCTCAAGACCGTGAAGCATGTCGTGGTCATGACCGACCGCGCCCACATGCCGGCATCTTCGAAGATCGCCAACCTGCTGTGCTACGAGGAGCTGATCGCGGACAAGCCCGGCACGCTGACCTGGCCGGAGTTCGACGAGAAGACCGCATCGTCGCTCTGCTACACGTCGGGCACCACGGGCAATCCGAAGGGCGTGCTCTACTCGCACCGCTCGACGATGATCCACTCGATGATGATGTGCTCGGGCCCGGTGCTGGCGCTCGATCCCGACACGACCATCCTGCCCGTCGTGCCGATGTTCCACGCCAATGCCTGGGGCCTCGTCTATGCCGGCCCCTTCTGCGGCACCAAGCTGGTGTTCCCGGGGCCCAAGCTCGACGGCCCCTCGATCTACGAGCTGCTCGACAAGGAGCAGGTGACGCTGTCGGCCGGCGTGCCGACCGTGTGGCTCGCCCTGCTCGACTACTGTGCGCAGAACAAGCTCAAGATGTCGTCGGTCAAGCGCTCGCTGATCGGCGGCTCGGCCGTGCCGCTCGCCATGATCGAACGCTTCTGGAAGGAGCACGGCATCGAGGTGGCGCAGGGCTGGGGCATGACCGAGATGAGCCCGCTCGGCACGCTGACCCGCTTCAACAGGGGCGAGCGCGCGCTGCCGGACGCCGAGCGCTTCGCCATCACGGCCAAGCAGGGCCGGCCGGTGTTCGGCTGCGAGATGAAGATCATCGACGATGCCGGCAACGACCTGCCGCTCGACGGCAGCGTCTCGGGCAACATGGTGGTGCGCGGGCCCTGGATCGTGAAGGGCTACATGAAGGGCGACGGCAAGAGCCAGTTCCTCGAGAACGACTGGTTCCACACCGGCGACGTCTGCAAGATCGAGACCGACGGCTCGGTCGTCATCACCGACCGCTCCAAGGACGTGATCAAGTCGGGCGGCGAGTGGATCTCCTCGATCGACCTCGAGAACGCCGCCATGGGCTGCCCGGGCGTGGCCGAGGCCGCGGTGATCGGCGTCGCTCACCCGAAGTGGGACGAGCGGCCGCTGATGATCGTGGTGCGCCGCCCCGACGCTCAGGTCGAGAAGGGCGACATCCTGAAGTTCCTCGACGGCAAGATCGCCAAGTGGTGGATGCCGGACGACGTCCAGTTCGTCGACGCCATCCCGCACGGCGCCACCGGCAAGATCCTGAAGACGGCGCTGCGCAAGCAGTTCGAGGGCTACAAGCTCCCGACGGCGTGAGGCTGTTCTTCGCGTGCCCTCTCCTCGCGTGAGTGCCGGAGCTCGGCGAGCGCCGCCTTCGCGATCTGGACGGCGCCGGTCAGCGCCAGGCCCGACATGATCGCCGCCACGAGGTAGTCGGGCCAGCCGGTGCCCGAGCCGAACACGCCCGCCGCGGCGGCCAGCACCGCGACGTTGCCGATCGCGTCGTTGCGCGTGCAGATCCAGACCGAGCGCATGTTGCTGTCGCCGTCGCGGAAGCGCCAGAGCAGCGCCGCCACGCCGAAGTTGGCGGCGAGCGCCAGCGCACCGACCACGCCCATCACCTGCGCCCCGGGCACGGTGCCCGACAGCGCGTGGTTGATCGTGACGATCGCGACCCACAGGCCGAAGGCCGCCATGGTGGCGGCCTTGATCAGCGAGGCGCGGGCGCGCCAATGCAACGCCATGCCCAGCACGAACAGGCTGATGCCGTAGTTGGCGGCGTCGCCCAGGAAGTCGAGCGAATCGGCCAGCAGCGAGGCCGACTGTGCGGCGAGGCCGGCACCGATCTCGACCACGAACATCGCGAGGTTGATCGCCAGCGCCACCCAGAGGATGCGCCGGTAGACCGGCGACTGGGCAGCGGCCTGGGCGTTCTCGTGGCCGTGATCGCAGCAATGGGCGCTCATGACGAATGCTCCGCAACGTGGGTGACCATGTCCTCGACCATGCGGCGAACGTGGAGGTCGTCCGCCTCGTAATAGACCTGCTTGCCCTGCCGATCCGCCCGCACCAGCCGCGCGCCCTTCAGGAGGCGCAGATGGTGGCTGACCAGCGAGACCGACAGGCCGAGCCGGTCTGCGATATCCGACACCGCGAGCGGCGTCCGGAGGCAGGAGACCACGATCTTGAGCCGCGTTGGATCGCCCAGCAGGCGAAACAGGTCCGCAAGCGCCACCGCATGGTCGTCGGACAGGAGGGTTTTCTTCGGCCTGGACATTTGAACAGTTGTTCAACTGTCCACTGTTGCAGGCGCGAAGTCAACCCCTCGCGAGGGCCTGCGATTCGCGTTACGTTATGACCTGCCATGACGATCAATATCCGCCCGATGGATCCCGCCGGCCGCGCCTTCTTCGCGGGCGAAGTCTCCGGCATCGACCTCACGCGGCGTCTCAGCGACACCGAGGTCGCCGCCATCCATGCCGGCATGGACGAGTTCGGCGTGCTGGTGTTCCACAGCCAGGACCTGACCGACGAGCAGCAGCTCGCCTTCAGCCGCCAGCTCGGACCGCTCGAGACGGCGACCGGCGATATCGCCGCGCCCGAGGATCGCCGGCTCAGCATGGACGTGAACGACATCTCCAACCTCGACAAGCACGGCAAGGTGGTGGCGCGCGACGACCGCCGCCGCCTGTTCAGCCTGGGCAACCTGCTGTGGCACTCCGACAGCTCGTTCAAGGCGGTGCCGGCCAAGTATTCCCTGCTCTCGGCGCGCGCGATCCCGGCCGAAGGCGGCAACACCGAGTTCGCCGACATGCGCGCGGCCTACGACGCGCTCGACGCGGCGAGCAAGCGCGAGATCCACGACCTCGTCTGCCTGCACAGCCAGATCTATTCGCGCGGCGTGCTGGGCTTCGACGAGTTCACCGAGGCGGAGCGCGTGAAGTGGGCGCCGGTGCGCCAGCGCCTGGTGCGCCGCCATCCCGCGACCGGCCGGCTGTCGCTCTATCTCGCGAGCCATGCCGGCGAGATCGAGGGCTGGCCGGTGCCCGAGGCGCGCGCCTTCCTGCGCGACCTCAACGAACACGCCACGCAGCGGCAGTTCGTCTACGCCCATGTCTGGCGGCTGCACGACCTCGTGATGTGGGACAACCGGGTCACCATGCACCGCGCCCGCCGCTTCGATGGCACGCAGGTCCGCGACATGCGGCGCACCACGCTCACCAACGAGGTCTCGAGCCTCGAGCAGGCGCCGACGCCGCTCCACTGACATGCGCCTGCAATTCCTGGGCTCCGGCGATGCGTTCGGCAGCGGCGGCCGCTTCAACACCTGTTTTCATCTCGAGCGCGCCGAGCACGGCAACGTGCTGGTCGATTGCGGCGCCTCGTCCATGGTCGCCATCCGCAAATGGGGCGTCGAGCCCAACGGCATCTCGACAGTGCTGGTGAGCCACCTGCACGGCGACCATTTCGCGGGGCTCCCCTTCTTCCTGCTCGACGCCCAGCTCGTGAGCCGCCGGACCGCGCCGCTGCTGCTGGCCGGCCCGCCGGGCTTCGAGGAGCGGCTGATGGTCGTGATGGAGGCGATGTTCGCGGGCTCGACCAAGTCGACGCGCAAGTTCGACCTCCAGATCCGCGAGCTGGCGCTGCACGAGCGGATCGAGGCGAACGGGCTCGCGGTCACGCCCTATCTGATGAAGCATTTCAGCGGCGCGCCGTCCTATGCGCTCAGGATCGAGACCGAGGGCAAGGTGCTGACCTATTCCGGCGACACCGAATGGGTCGACGAGCTGATCCCGGCGGGGCGCGGCGCCGACCTCTTCATCTGCGAGGCCTACTTCTTCGACAAGGTGATGAAGTACCACATCGACTACTCGACGCTCGCCAGGCGCCTGCCTGAGATCGGCGCGAAGCGCACCATCGTCACCCACATGAGCGCCGAGCTGCTCGCCCGCCAGAGCGAGATCGCCCTGGAAGCCGCCCACGACGGGATGGTCGTCGAGTTCTGACCTCTATCTCGGCATGCAGCGATTGCCGCAGGGCACGCTGCACATCTCCGCCGGTCCGTTGATGACAGTCGGAACGCAGTCGGTGTCGGACTGACAGACGAAGTCCCGCGGCCGCTGGCTCAACGCGCGCCGACAGTCGGGCATCGGCGGTGGAATCGGCGTCATTGCGGGTGTCGCCACGACGGTCACGGTCGCCCAGATCTGCGTGTCAGGCGCCGTCCGCAGGCGGACGGTGATGCGCGGGGCGGTTCCCGACGGCCTGGTCACGATCTCGCCGGTCGACGAGGAGAAGCTCGTGACGCTCCAAACGGGATTGAGCGAGATGCCCGAGAACAGATCGAACAGCACCTGGGTGCCGAGGGGCCGGTTGCGGCAGTCGAGGTTGATGTTGACCGAACTCCCGCCGGGAGCGTCGACGATGCGCGTGATGCACGACACCGGGCGCTCGAAGAAGGCCTCGAATCTCGCGCCGGAGTTCCGGCCGTCGGCGAGCGTCAGCACCTGCTGGGCGGCCGCGGGACCGAGCGGCGACAGGAAGGCGGCGCAGAAGGACAGGAGCCCGAGGAGACGGCGCAGGCGGACCGGGAATGTCATCGTCGCCTCCCCTAGTTGCGCATGCAGGTGTTGGCGCACTCGGGCGCGCAGCGGTAGCCCGAGGCGCAGTCGGCACTCCTCGAGCACCAGAAGACGCGTTCTTCTGCCGGCCGGACACAGCTGTTGAACGCCGGCGGCAGCGCCTGCGTGATCGTGCTGACGAAGAGGCTGACGAGGACGGTCCCGCGCGTCGGGCCGGACGGGTGCATCTGGAACTCGACCCAGGGGTTACGGGTCTTGCCGGCCGTGCCGACCGCCGGCCGTATCATCAGGACGGAGGCGGCGGCGCCGTTCGCCGCGGTGTACGACGCGGCTGCACTCTGCACGACCCACGGCTGCTCCAGGGCCATGCGCGTGAAGAGCCGCACGACGTTGCCGGGGCCGGGTCGCGTGCCTGGCGGTGGCCGCGTGTACGACATGCAGTCGAAGTCGACCAGGGCACTGACCGTGCTGCCCGATCCACGGGGCGAGCCGATCGTGCAGCCGGGCAGCGTCGACACGATCTCCCAGACCGCCCCGCGGGCCTCGGCGGTTTCGAAGGTGATGAGCTGGGTCTGAGCACGGGCGGTAGACGCCAGAAGCAACGCCACGACGAGGCTGAACGCGAATCTTCCTGAGAACATGGGATCTCCCCTCCCGACGTTCCGACGCGTGCCGCTATCGCACGCCTCGCGGAAGGAGGAGTCAACCCCGCAAGGACGCAGCTCTCGCCGCCGCCGGCGGCGTCAGGCCTTGGGGCCCCATTCCTCGAGCTTGGTGCCTGTCGCCTCGTCGAGCATGCGCGTGCTGCGCAGCACCAGGCCGTGGCGCTTCATCACCGTCTCGGGCGTCACCCGCTTGCCGATGCCGGGGAAGACCGGCCGGCCGCGCGGCACGCTCGCCTGCGCGCGTGTGAGGAAGAAGGCGTCGTAGCCAATGTTGAGGAACAGGCCGAACACGTCGGTCCCACCGACCACGGCCAGGGTGCCCTCGGGAATGTTCAGGCGGAGCCAGGCCTCCTCGAACGGCGCGGTCACCGGGTTCCACAGCACGGCGTTGGGATTGTTGGGATCGGGGATGACGCGCTCGACCCGCCGCGTCAGCACGATGCGCCGGCGCGCGGCCTCCTTGGGTCCGCCCTCGGCGGAATGCCGGCCGTTGGCCACCGCCGACGCCCGGTCGAGCGACTCCTGGTAGAATTTCTGGTCGGCCGGGATCTTCAGCACCTCGGGAAACGAGGCGTCGGAGCCGGCAATCATGCCCTCGCGGGAGATGATCGCGAATCCCTCGATACGCGGACGCTTGTTCACCCAGGGCCGCCTTTCAGATGCCGATCGCGCCGATGACGGCGCCCTGGATAACGAGCACGCCCAGCCAATGGATGCAATCGATCACCGTCAGCGAGGCTTTTCGTCCGCCGAACGCATAGTTGGTGGCCGTGGTGGTGGCGACGAAGCCCAGCCACATGAAGGCGCCCGTGATGATTCCGGTCCGGACCGTCACTTGCCCGCCGCCGAGATGGGCGATCGTACCGGCCAGGACCTGGGCCATCACCAGCAGGCTGACGATGGAGATCACGAACGGCGCCATCGACGGGCTGAGCTCCTCCTTCTTCTTGCCGATCGCGGCCAGCCACTGGCTCGAGAGCGACATGTAGTAGAGCGAGCCGAAGCCGAAGGCCGCGACCGCGGCGACGAGGATGGCGAGATAGTTCATTCCGGCGAAGACCATGGGCGGCTCCTCTGGGCGGCCGGACCATAGCATCATCTGCCCGGATCGAGATGGCGCGTCAGGAAGGCGATCTGGTCGCCGACGATGCGGTCGATGAACGGCGGGTGATAGACCTCGAAATGGTCGGTCGGGTAGCGGATCGCCTCGCCGCGCGGCGCCCTGCGCGCGACGTCGAGCGCGACCTGCGGATCCATCAGGTCCTCGCGGTCGCTGACGCAGACCAGCAGCGGGCAACGCACGCGGGCCGCCTGCGACGCGGCATCGTAGAACAGCATGCCGATCGCCGCTCCCGCCGTGACGCGGCCGTCGAACACCACGCCTTCGGGCACCACCGACATCCATCCCTCGTAAGCGCCTGGCCGGTTGACGAAGGCGAGCTCGCCCGGCCGGCCGACGATCTGCACGTAGCGCCGGCCGATCCCCAGCGCCGCCCGCATCAGGTCGGAGACGATCGGCACGGTGAAGCGCATCAGGTGGCCGAAGCCCGAGGCGAGCGCGGGCGCGCGGCCCTTCAGGATGGGGCACTGCACGACCGCCGCGGCGATCTCCGGCCGGCGCGCCGCCGTCGCCACGACATGGCTGGCGCCGAACGAGGTTCCCCACAGGGCGATGCGCGCCGGATCGAGCTCGGGCCGGCTGCGGATGAAGGCGAGCGCGGCATCGATGTCCTCGAAATAGCGGCCGAGGTTCATGAGCTGGCGCGGCGTACCGCCGGACTCACCGAGATGTCGGAAATCGAAGGCCACAACGGCAAAGCCCGCCGCCGAGAAGCGCCGCTCGTACCGGTCGAGCATCATCGAGTGCGTGGCGCCGCCGCCATGGATCAGCAGCACCACCGGATGCGGCCCCTCGCCTTCCGGCAGAGTGAGCCAGGCGGCGCAGTCCTCGGCGCCGGAACGGAACGACGTGCGGATGGTCATGATCGTCTCCTTGAGGTACAGTGTACGTGTTAAGCCGGAAGTAATACGTACACTGTACGTTGTCAAGGAGTGCCATGCCGCCCAAGGCCAAGTTCGCGCGCGCCCAGCTCCAGGAGGCCGCCCTCGCCATCGTCGACAAGGAAGGCCTGCCCGCCCTCTCCATGCGGTCGCTGGCCGCGGCACTCGGGACCGGGCCGATGACGCTTTACAACTACGTGAAGGACCGCGACGACCTCGACGCGCTGGTCGTCGAGGCGGTGATGGCCGAGGTCCGGCTGCCGCGCGAGAAAGGCGACTGGCGGGCCGACGTGACGGCGATCGTCGAGGCGACATGGCGCACCGTGCGACGCCATCCCAACGTGATCCCGCTGGTGCTGACGCGCAGGACCCTGCACGAGACGACCCTGGTCTGGGCCGAGGCGCTCTTGCGCGCGCTGGCGCGGAGCGGACGCTCCGGCGCCGATCTCCTGGTCGCCTTCCGCACCGTCTCGGGCTTCGTGATGGGCTTCGCGCAGGCCCAGCTCGCCGATCCCCTGACGCCCGACGAGGACCAGGACGACATTGCACGCGCCCAGGCCCTGCCGGCCGAGCGCTTCCCCCGGCTGATCGAGATCGCCGGCGCAGCTGCGAAACTCGGAGCCGACAGGGAGTTCCGCGCCGGCCTCGATATCGTCATGGCGGGGCTCGACCGCTGAGGGCTATGGTTCGCGGCACCCTCATCCGGAGATCCGCAGAGTCATGACCGCGTACAAGGATTTCAAGCCGCTCACCTTCCACGACAGCACCAAGGGCTTCCGCGACGGCAACGACTCGGCCCGCGCCTATCTCGAGCGCTGCCTCGAGACGATCGCCAAGCGCGAGCCGGTGGTGAAGGCCTTCACCGCGATCAACGAGGACGGCGCCCGCACCGCGGCGGATGCCAGCTCGGCACGCTGGAAGGCAGGCAAGCCGCTGTCGCCGATCGACGGCATGCCGGTCGCCATCAAGGACCTGCTCGAGACGAAGGACATGCCGACCGGCATGGGCTGCGACGCGTTCAAGAGCAATTTCCCCAAGCGCGACAACGCCGCGGTATGGGCGCTGCGCCAGGCAGGCGCAGTGATCCTCGCCAAGGCGGTGACCGCCGAGCTGGGCGGCTCCCATCCCGGTGCCACGACCAATCCGTTCGACGCGACGCGCACGCCGGGCGGCTCCTCCTCGGGCTCGGCCGCCGCGGTCGGTGCCAACATGGTGCCGGCGGCGATCGGCACGCAGGTCGGCGGCTCGATCATCCGGCCCGCCGCCTATTGCGGGAACTACGCGCTGAAGCCCACGCAGGGCGGCATCAACCGCGGCGAGCGCCAGGCGACCAGCCAGAGCACGCACGGCCCGCACGCCAATTCGCTGCAGGACATGTGGCAGGTGGCCATCGAGATCGCCAACCGCGCCGGTGGTGACCGCGGCGCGGTGGGCCTGGTCGGTCCCTCGACCCTGCCGGCGGCGGCAAAGCCCAGCCGCCTGGTCGTGCTCGAGACCGAGGGTTGGCCGGAGGTCGACGCTGCGACCAAGGCGGGCTTCGAGGCGGTGCTGAAGCAGCTCGCCGAGGCCGGCGTGACGCTCATCCGCCGCAAGGACCATCCCTGGGTCGAGGCGCTGGAGCAGTCGATCGCCAACGGCCGCGCGACCTGCAACGGCGTCACGAGCTGGGAGAACCGCTGGTATCAGCGCGGCATCGTCGACAACAACCCGGAGGGCGTGAGCGCGCGCGCCAAGGCGACGCTTGCCAAGGCCGAAGCGATGTCGACCGACGACTACCGCATGGCGCTGATGGCGCGCGAGAATGCACAAAGGGTCCATTCGACGATGGCACCGCTCGCGGACGCGGCGATCACGCTCGCCTGCCCCGGGCCTGCGCCCGTGTGGTCGGGCGACGTGCCGGGCCAGCCGCTGGCCGCGCGTCCGACCGGCGACTTCGTGTTCAACGCGCCGAGCTCGATGCTGTTCGCGCCGGTCGTGACGATGCCGCTGATGAGCGTCGGCGGGCTGCCGGTCGGCGTGCAGGTGATGGGCCAGCAGCACGAGGACGCCCGCATGACCGGCCTCGCGCGCTGGATGTCGGAGACGCTGAAGCCGGTCTCCGCGTAGCTAGTTCACTCGGCCGGCTGGATGCCGAGCGCCTTCATGCGCGGGATCACCGTGGCCTTCAGGAGCTCGTAGTCCTTCATGACCTCCTGGTGGTTCAGCGGCTTCTCGGTGAGGCCGAAGCTGTCCATCATCTTCTTGCCGGGCTCGGAGTCGGCTGCCGCGACCCAGAGGTCGGACATCTTCTGCACGACCTCCTTCGGCGTCGCGGCCGGTGCCGCGAGCGCCAGCCAGCCGCGCACGGTGAACATCGGATCGGTGAAGCCCTGCTCCTCCGAGGTCGACACGTCGGGCAGCTTGACGTAGCGCACGCGGGAGGGCGCCACGATCGGGCGAACGTCGCCCTTCACGAGGAGCGCGTTCATCGCCTGCGGGCTGCCCATTGCGGCCTGCAGGGAGCCCGCGCCCATGTCCTGCCACATCGGGGCCTCGCCCTTGTAGGTCACGACTTCCATCGTGAGGCCGTACTGCTCGTTCAGCGCCTGGGCGAAGATGTGCGCCGACGAACCCATCGCCCACGAACCGAAGTTGATCTTCTTGCCCTTGGCCCAGGCGATGAACGACTTGAGGTCCTTGACCTCGGCCGGCACCGACTTGTGAACGACCACCGGCAGCACGCCCGACGACGTGCCCGAGACGATGGTGAGGTCCTTGTCCGGGTCGAAGCCCAGTGTCTTGAACAGCACGCGGTTCTGCACGAGCGTGCTCGAGACCGAGTGCAGGAACGTGTAGCCGTCGGCCGGCGCGCGCGCGACCAGCGCGGCGCCGATGTTGCCCGACGCGCCCGGCTTGTTGTCGATCATCACCTGCTGGCCGGTCGCCTGCTGGACATGCTGCGCGAAGGCGCGCGCGATGCCGTCGGTCAGGCCGCCCGCGGGGAAGTTCACGACGATGGTGATCGTCTTGTTGGGCCACGTGCCCTGCGCCGACACGATCGAGGGGGCGGCGAGAACCAGGCCGGCGCCGGCGGTGCCGCGCAACAGGCCGCGGCGAGTCGTCGTCATCTTGTTCATTTGTCTCATGTCCTCCCGAGATCTTTTCTGCGGCGATGCATAGCGGCTGCGTCCGCGAGCGGCTAGGCTGTGTATCTGCACCTATCTTCGCACGGCGGAACCTATGGTCGCTGGGCGGGGCGCTCAGGGATTGCTAAGACCACCCATCGCAAACGGCAGCCATCAGGGAAGAACGCCCATGTCAGACGCAGTCATCCGCTCCACCGAGGGGCGCATCGGCATCCTCACCGTCAACAATCCGCCGGTGAACGCGCTGGCTGCCGCCGTGCGCAACGGCATCAAGGAAGGCGTCGAGGCCTTCGGCAAGGACCCCAACATCGACGCCATCGTGCTGATCGGCGGCGGCCGCACCTTCATCGCCGGCGCCGACATCCGCGAGTTCGGCAAGCCGCCGTCGGGCGCCAACCTGAACGACGTGATCGCCACCATGGAGAACTCGCCCAAGCTGATCGTGGCGGCCCTGCACGGCACGCCGCTGGGCGGCGGCCTCGAGACGGCGCTCGGCGCCCACTACCGCGTCTCGCTGCCCTCGACGCGCATGGGCCTGCCGGAAGTCCATCTCGGCATCCTGCCCGGCGCCGGCGGTACGCAGCGCCTGCCGCGCCTCACCGGCGCCAAGTACGCGCTCGACGCCATGATCTCGGGCCGCCACATCCCCGCCCCCGAAGCCAAGAGCAAGGGCATCGTCGACGCCATCGTCGAGGGCGACCTGCTGAAGGGCGCGATCGCCCATGCCGAGATGCTGCTGGCGCAGAAGGCGCCGCTGCGCCGCGTGCGCGACCTCAAGGCGACGCTGGAGTCACCCGATCTCTTCGCCGAGACCGAGAAGGCGATCGCCCGCAAGGCGCGCGGCTTCAAGGCGCCGTGGAACATCATCAAGACCGTGCAGGCCGCCGTCGAGCTGTCGTTCGACGAGGGCATGAAGCGCGAGCGCGAGCTGTTCGTCGAGTTGCTGACCTCGTCCGAGTCGGCGGCGCAGCGCTACTACTTCTTCGCCGAGCGTGAGGCCGCCAAGGTGAAGGACGTGCCATCCGACACGCCGCAGCGCGAGATCAAGAGCGGCGGCATCATCGGCGCCGGCACGATGGGCGGCGGCATCGCCATGAACTTCGCCAACGCGGGCGTGCCGGTCACCATGCTCGAGACCTCGCAGGAGGCATTGGACCGCGGCCTCAAGACCATCCGCACCAACTACGAGAACACCGCCAAGCGCGGCGGCATGAAGGCCGAGGATGTCGACAAGCGCATGGCGCTGATCAAGCCGACCCTCGACTACAACGACCTCAAGGACGTCGACCTCGTGATCGAGGCGGTGTTCGAGACGATGGAAGTGAAGGAGACGGTGTTCAAGAAGCTGGACGAGGTCGCCAAGCCCGGCGCCATTCTCGCCACCAACACTTCCGGCCTCGACGTCAACCAGATCGCGACCTACACCAAGCGGCCCGGCGACGTGATCGGCATGCACTTCTTCTCGCCGGCCAACGTCATGAAGCTGCTCGAGAACGTGCGCGGCAAGGCGACCGAGAAGGACGTCATCGCGACCGTCATGTCGTTCTCCAAGAAGATCGGCAAGATCCCGGTCCTGGTCGGCGTCTGCGAAGGCTTCGTCGGTAACCGCATGCTGCGCATGCGCGGCATCCAGTCGGCCTACATGATGGAGGAAGGCGCCCTTCCCCAGCAGATCGACAAGGTGGTCTACGACTACGGCTTCCCGATGGGCCCGTTCGCCATGAGCGACCTCGCCGGCAACGACGTGGGCTGGCGCATCCGCCAGGGCAAGAAGGAGAAGGAAAAGCGCAACGTCCGCTACACCGGCTACGTCGCCGACGCGATCTGCGAGCTCGGCCGCTTCGGCCAGAAGACCGGCGCCGGCTACTACAAGTACAACCTGCCCGACCGCACGCCGATCCCCGATCCCGAGGTCGAGAAGATCATCGAGGAGAC
>SCVT01000184.1 GCA_004296815.1 Reyranella sp.
CCGTACTTCTCGCAGACCTTGCCGTCCTCGTCGGAGACCAGCGGGAAGTTGAGGTCGTACTTGGCCTTGAACTTGTCGTGACGGGCGACGCTGTCCTTTGACACGCCGATCACCTGCGCCTTCAGCTTCTTGAAGGCGGCGGCGCCGTCGCGGAAGCCGCAGGCCTCGGTGGTGCAGCCCGGCGTGTCGTCCTTGGGATAGAAATAGAGCACGATCGGCTTGCCGCGCAGCTCCGAGAGCTTGAGCTTGCCGCCGCCGTCGGTCGCGGCCGTGAAATCGGGAGCCTTCTTGCCTTCGACGACGCTCATTTCTCTCTCCTGGGCTGCCAGCCGGCGGTGCGCGCCGGCGCCTCGACGATACGTTCGTATATAGCACGCACGGCCTTCGCTTCCGCCTCGATGCGCGCCCGGAGCTCGGGAAGATCCCGGGCGCCCTCGATCACGGCGATCAGGCGCTGCTGGCCCTCGGGCGCCCTGGTCTCGTCGAAGGCGGCCTCGTCGGCGTTCAGGGTGAGGCGCAGCAGGCTCTGCACGTCGGAGAGCAGCGTGCGTGTCTCGCAGAGCCGCTCGGTGTCTGCCTTGTCGATCAGGCCGGCGGCCGCGATGCGCCGCAGCATCTCGGCAGGATGGGGATCGAGGATGTCGGGCCGCGCCGCCGCGTGACGAAGCGCCAGGTACTGCGCCACGAAGTCGATGTCGAACAGGCCGCCGGGCAGGTGCTTGAAGTCCCAGGCGCTCTTGGGCGGCGCGTGCTGGGCGATGCGGTCGCGCATGTCGGCCACGTCGCGCACCAGAGCGTCGCCGTCGCGCGGCCGGCAGAGCGTCGACTTCACCGTGTCGACCAGACGGTCGACCAAGCCGGCCGGGCCGTGGATCACGCGCATGCGGGTGAGCGCCATGTGCTCCCACGTCCAGGCCGATTGCGCGTGATAGGTCTCGAAGCCCTCCAGCGAATTGGCGAGCGGCCCGGCGCGGCCCGAGGGCCTGAGCCGCATGTCGACCTCGTAGAGCGCGCCCTCGTTGGTGTGGGCGGTGAGCGCCGTCACGATCTTCTGGCTGAGTCGCGTGTAGTACTGGATGGGCGACAGCGGCTGCGGCCCGTCGGACGCCTCCATGTCGGGCGGGATGTCGTAGACGAAGATCAGGTCGAGGTCGGAGGTCGCCGACATCTCGCGGCTGCCGAGCTTGCCCAGACCCAGCACCGCGAGACGCTGGCCGCGAAAGCCGCCGTGCGTGTCGGCGAAGCGCTGCTCGACCCGGTCGCAGAGCGAGGAGATGGTGGCGGCGGCGATGTCGGAGTAGGCGAGGCCCGCCTGCGCCGGCCGGACAATGCGCTTCAGCTGCTGCACGCCCACCTGGAAACGCCGGTCGTTGGCCCAGCGCCGCGCGAGATCGAGGATGTCCTGCTCGTGGTCGACCTTCGCGAGGATCGCGGCGAGCTCGGCGGTCATCTCGGCGGCCGACGGCAGCGGCCGATAGAAGTCCGGCGAGAGCACGGAATCGAGGAGCAGCGTACGGCGCGCGAGGTGTGCGGCGAGACCCGGCGCGCTGCCCATGATCGTGGCCAGCAGCTCGAGCAGAGCGGGATTGGCCTTGAACAGGGAGAAGAGCTGCACGCCCGCCGGCAGGTTGCCGAGGAAGAGGTCGAAGTTCAGCAGCGCCTGGTCGGGCGAGGCGGTGGCGCCCAGCTCCTTCAGGAGGCCGGGCATCAGCTCGGTGAGCAGCTCGCGGGCGCGCGCCGTTGCGGTCGAGCGGTAGCGACCGTGGTGCCAGCGCCGCACGATGCCGGCGGCAGCCGACACGTCGCGGAAGCCGAGCGCCCGGAGCGTCTCGAGCGTGCCGGGATCGTCGTCGGTGCCGGTGAAGACCAGGTTGCCGCCGGGGCCGGCGAGGCTCGGCGCCTCCTCGAACAGGCGGGCATAGTGGCTCTCGACCAGGCGCAGCGTCTCGAGCAACGCGATCTGGAACGCCATCGAGTTGCCGTAGCCCAGGAAGGTCGCGACGGCGGCGACGCCCGCCTCGTCGGCCGGCAGCGAATGGGTCTGGCGGTCATCGACCATCTGCAGGCGATGCTCGACCCGGCGCAGGAAGGCATAGGCCTCGATCAGCTCCTCGGCGGCCTTCGGGGCGACATGGCCGGCGACAGCGAGCGCGCGCAGCGTCTCGCAGGTCCCGCGCAGGCGCAGGGTCGGATTGCGGCCGCCGAAGATGAGCTGCTGGGTCTGGGCGAAGAACTCGATCTCGCGGATGCCGCCACGGCCGAGCTTCACGTTGTGGCCCAGCACCTTCACCGTGCCACCGCCGCGATGGGCGTCGATCTGGCGCTTGATCGAATGGATGTCATGGATCGCCGCGAAGTCGAGATGCTTGCGCCAGATATAGGGCGTCATGTCGCCGAGGAAGGCCGCGCCTACGGCGCGGTTCCCGGCCACCGGATGCGCCTTGATCATCGCGGCACGCTCCCAGTTCTGGCCGACGCTCTCGTAGTAGAGCTCGGCCGACTGGACCGACATGGCGAGCGGCGTCGAGCCGGGATCGGGACGCAGCCGAAGATCAGTGCGGAAGATGTAGCCGTCGACCGAGGTCTCCGACATGAGCTGCACCAGCGTGCGCGCCACACGTACGAAGTGGCGCGAGAGCTGCTCGTTGCCGGCGAGGGCAGGGGCGTCGCGGTCGTAGAGCAGGATCAGGTCGATGTCGCTCGAGTAGTTGAGCTCGCCGGCGCCGAGCTTGCCCATGCCGAGCACGGTGAAGGCGGCGGCCTCGGGCCTGCCGTCGATCGCGAGCTGCCCGTCGCGTGCAAGTTGCAGCAGGATCGAGTCGGTCAGCGCGTCGAGGCAGCCCGAGGCGAAGGCGCTCAGCCGCTCGGTGATGCGCTCGAGCGGCCAGACACCGGCGATGTCGGCGACGGCGATGGCGAGCGCCACCCGGCGCTTGAGGCGGCGCAGCGTCGTGGCGACGTCTGTGGGTATTGCGCCCGCCAGCGCCGCGGCGTGGCAATTGCCCAGTTCGGCCATGAGGCCGGCGATGGCGGTGTCGGGACCCTGACGCCACAGATCGGTCATAAAAGCCGTGTTCTGTAGCGCCGTCTCCGTCAGGTACGGGCTGTTCCCGAACAGCGCGTCGAGCAGCGCGATGCCCTGGGCGTCGTCGGGCCGCGCGGCGCGTTCGTCCCAGCGAGTCCAGGCGACGGCCTGTCGCTCTGCGTCGTGCGGGCGCGGCAGGGTGGCGGTCGAAAGCCAAGACATTCAATACGTCGACGGGTAAATTGATTTCATCCGGCAGCACGCTCGCCCAGGCGTGTCGTCATCGTCAAGAAGCGGAAAGTACGGCCTTTGGTCAGGCGAACCTATCGGGTGTGTAAGCGCGTTGCCACGATTGCGGTGCTGACCGTCAGCGCCCTTGTCGTGGTCGTGGCGCTCCGCCTGATGGCCGGGCCGGTCAATCTCGACTTCCTGAAGCCGCGCCTCGTCGCCCTGATCGACGTCCCGGGCAACGACATCCACCCGAACTTCGACCATATCTCCTTCGAATGGAGCGGCCTCAGCCGGCCGATGCGGCTCGCCTTCACGGGCCTGCGCTTCACCAACTCCAAGGGCCAGATGCTGGCGACGGCGCCGCTGGCGGCGCTGACCTTTGATCCGCGCGGTATCTTCCAGGGCAAGTTCCTGCCGACCTCGGTCGTGGTCGAGCGGCCGGTGATCGAGGCCGACATCGCGCGCGAGGGCGGCATCTTCAAGCGCGTCTTCACCTCGCACGAGGGCGGTGCCCAGGGCGAGGCGATCTCGATCCTAGTCGACCAGCTCCTGGCCGAGCCGAACTACGATTCGCTGCTCGGCCAGCTCGACTCGGTGCTGGTCGAGAAGGCCAGGATCACGGTGCGCGACCTCAAGACCGACCTGAGCTGGACGGCGCCGTCGGCCCGCGTGCACCTCAAGCGCGACGCCGTCGGCGTGGCGATCGACGCCAACGCGCAGTTCACCGGCTATCTCGACCATCCGGTCGACGTTTCGCTTTCCGGCATCTACACGCGCGACCGCAGCCGCGTCTCGGTCGAGGCCAGGATCGACGGCATCAAGCCGATGGCCTTCGCCGACCTCTCGCCGGACGTCGCCCTGCTGCGCGGCGTCGACATCACCCTGTCCGGCCGCATGCGGGTCGAGGCGACGGGCGAGGGTGAGATCAAGTCGGTGGCGGTCGACATCACCGGCGGAAACGGCCGCATCACCCTGCCGGGCGTCCTGCCGGCCACCCACACGGTCAAGGCGGTGAGCGCAAGCTTCGCGATCGACACGATCGCCCACACCGCCGCCATCGATCATCTCGCATTCGACTTCGGTGCGACGCGCATCTCCGTGTCCGGTTCGGGCACCCGCACCGCCGACCGGCGCACCTTCGCGGGGCGTGCCGACATCCGCCAGATCCCGGTCGACCGGCTGGGCGACTACTGGCCGCTCGAGTTCGCGGCAGGCGGCCGGGAATGGGCGCTCACCAATCTCAGCAAGGGCATGATCGACGTCGGCGCCGAGTTCGCGCTGAGCGCGCCGGTCGACGATCTCACGGCGATGAAGGTCGACCGGCTGGTCGGCCTGATCGACTACGGCGGCATGATGGTCCGCTACATGCCGAACATGCCGGAGCTGCAGGACGTCGCCGGCAAGGCTCGCTACGAGAACGGCAACCTGCGCTTCGAGAACATCAGCGGCGGCGCGGTCAATCTCAAGGTGGCGGGCGGCACGATCGAGCTGGCCGACCTCGACAAGCCGCCGCCGCAGTTCGCGATCATCAAGCTGCCGATCACCGGCCCGGCGCAGGATGTGATCCGCTTCCTCGCTCGGCCCAAGCTCGGCCTGTCGAAGGATATGCTCTACGACTACCGCCGGCTGGGCGGGAACGTCGCGGTCGACCTGGAGCTGCGCTTCCCGCTGATCAATGCGCTTACGGTCGCCGAGCTCGACATCAAGGCCGACGCGCAGCTCACGAATTTCTCGCTGAAGGACGTGCTGGGCGACGTCGACCTGACCGACGCCACGGTGCGCGTGAAGTACGGCGGTCCCGAGCTGAACGTGACCGGTCAGGGCAAGCTCGATGGTGCGATGGTCGATATCGGCTGGCGCGAGATGTTCGGCCAGAAGCCGCCGTTCCGCCGCCGCTACGAGCTGAAGGGGACCGTACCCGCCGGCATCGTGGAGAAGGCGGGCTTCCCGTCGGTCGAGCCCTACGCCACCGGGCCGGTAGGCATGACGCTGCAGTACCAGGTGGCGACCAACGGCACGAGCGAGGTCACGGGCAAGTTCGACCTCAAGAGCACCAAGCTCTCGGTGGTTCCCGTCGCCTTCATCAAGGAGGCGGGCGCCGAAGGGCAGGCGCAGATGACGATCAAGCTCGCCGCCGGCGGCAAGCTCACGACGATCGACTTCGACGGGCGTGGCGGCGGCCTGCAGACCAAGGGCCAGGTCCGCTTCTCGGGCGACAATGCCGTGCAGCTGATCAGCCTGCAGCAGGTGAAGCTCGGCCGCACCGACATCACGGTCGACTGGCGGCGCAATCCCGGCGGTGTCGAGCTCAGCGTGAAGGGCGCCTCGTTCGAGCTGGCGCGGCTGCACGACATGATGAAGGCGCGCGACGACGTGGCGGCGCGCGAGCCCAAGGGCGCGGCTTCGGTGTCGCGCGCGAGCACCAAGGCCACCATCCAGGTCCAGAACGTCCTCGTGAAGCGCGGCTCGCTGGGGTACCTCAACGGCAAGCTGGAGATGACGGGCGACCGCCTCGCCTCGGCCGACCTTTCGATCGGCGCCGGCAAGGGCTCAACCTTCCGTGTCACGCCGGCCAGTGGCGGCCGCACGCTCTTCTTCTATGTGGCGGATTTCGGCCAGGCGCTGCGCGAGGCGGGCTGGCTCGACGGGTTGGTCAACGGCTACCTGCACATCGAAGGGAAGTTCAACGACACCTGGGCCGACCCGCCGCTCAGCGGCTGGCTCAAGATGGGACCGTATCGCCTGCAGCGCGTGACGGCGCGCCCGGACATCGGCACGCTCAACTCGGCGATCGACGGCCTCAACAGCGCCGGCAACGCCCTGCAGCAGTTCGACAGCCTGACCGCCGACCTTTCCAAGGCCGGCGACAAGATCCAGGTCCGCAACGGCCGCACCAGCGGCCAGTCGATCGGTCTCACCACGCAGGGCACGATCGACCTCGGCCACGACACCGCGTTGCTGAACGGCGTCGTCGTCCCGGCCTTCGCGCTCAACAACCTGCTGTCGAACGTGCCGCTGCTGGGGCCGCTGCTGACCGGCGGCAAGGATGGCGGCCTGTTCGCCATCTCCTACCAGCTCCACGGTCCGTTCGACGACCTGAAGACCGATGTGAACATGATGTCGGCGGTGACGCCCGGGGCGCTGCGCGACCTCTTCAACACGCCGGCCGGCAGCGGTGGCGCACCCACGGCAGCGGCGCCGCCCTCGGGCGCGCAGGAGATGCAGAGAGCTCCGTAGTCTGGGCGCGCCTTAGGCGGCGCGGACCAGCACGTGCCGCTTGCGGCCGGCCGAGAGCTTCAGGGTTCCCGACGAATCGAGATCGCCTTCGCCCACGGTGACGGTGTCGCCGGCGATCGGCTTGTCGTTCAGCCGTGCGCCGCCGCCCTTGATGAGCTTGCGCGCCTCGTTGCGGCTTTCGGCCAAGCCCGCCTCGTGCAGCAGCTCGAAGGCGGGGATGCCGGCCTTCAGCTTGGCACGCGGCACGTCGACGGTCGGCAAGGTGTCGGCCTTGGCGCCTTCCTCGAAGGTGCGGCGCGCCGTTTCGGCCGCGGTGTCGGCGGCCTGCTTGCCGTGGGCCAGGGTCGTCACCTCGGTGGCGAGGATCTTCTTGGCCTCGTTGATCTCCTGGCCCTGCAGCGCCTCGAGCCTCGCGACCTCGCTGAGCGGCAGGTCGGTGAAGAGCTTGAGGAAGCGGCCGACGTCGGCATCCTCGGTGTTGCGCCAGTACTGCCAGAAGTCATACGGCGAGAGCCGGTCGGGGTTGAGCCACACCGCGCCCGCCGCGGTCTTACCCATCTTGGCGCCCGAGGAGGTGGCGAGCAGCGGCGAGGTCAGCGCGAACAGCTCCGCGCCCGCCATGCGGCGGCCGAGGTCGGCGCCCATGACGATGTTGCCCCACTGGTCCGAGCCGCCCATCTGCACGATGCAGTTGTGGCGCTTGTGCAGCTCCACGAAATCGTAGGACTGCAGGATCATGTAGTTGAACTCGAGGAAGGTGAGCGGCTGGTCGCGCTCGAGCCGCAGCTTCACCGAGTCCATGGTCAGCATGCGGTTGACCGAGAAGTGCCGGCCGACATCGCGCAGCAGCGGGATGTAGAGCAGCCCGTCGAGCCAGTCGGCGTTGTTCGCCATCACCGCATCGGTCTTGCCCTCGCCGAAGGTGAGGTAATTGGCGAAGCTCTTCTTGATGCTCGCCATGTTGGCGTCGATCTGCTGCGTGGTCAGCAGCTGGCGCGTCTCGTCGCGGCCCGAGGGATCGCCCACCTTGGTCGTGCCGCCGCCCATCAGCGCGATCGGCTTGTGGCCGCTCTTCTGCCACCAGCGCAGCAGCATGATCTGCAGCAGATGGCCGACATGCAGCGAGTCGGCGGTGCAGTCGAAGCCGATATAGGCGGTGCGGGTGCCGGAGCTGAGCAGCTCGTCCAGGCGCGCGGTGTCGCTGCACTGATGCACCATGCCGCGCTCGTGCACGATCCGCATGAAATCCGACTTGAAACCCGACATCGCTCCGCCCGGCCGTTGCTCGCCAATTGTCCCAGAAGGGGCGGCGGGTGTAACACATTCCCCCAATGGCTTCATCTCCCCTGCGGGCCCTCGGCCTGATGAGCGGCACCTCCGTGGACGGTGTCGACGTGGCGCTGATCGAGACCGACGGCGAGCGGATTGCCGCGTTCGGGCCGGCGCTGACGGTCCCCTATACCGACGAGGTGCGTCGCACGATCCGTGCGGCGTTCGGCGCCGAGCAGGAGTCGGCCGAGACGCGCGCCGCCGAGCAGGCGGTCACCGAGGCGCATGTCGCGGCCGCGCGGCGCTGGGCCAGCGAGCGCGACGTGGCGCTCTCCAGTCTCGACCTCGTGGGCTTCCACGGCCAGACGATCACGCACCGGCCGGAGCGCCGCTTCACCTGGCAGATCGGCGACGGCGCCGCGCTCGCGCGGGCGCTCGGCGTGCGTGTCGTCAATGACCTGCGCGGCGCCGACGTGGCGGCGGGCGGGCAGGGTGCGCCGCTGGTGCCGGTCTATCACGCAGCGCTCGTGCGCGACCTGCCGCGGCCGCTCGCCGTGGTGAATGTCGGCGGCGTGGGCAACGTCACCTGGATCGGGGCGGATGATTCGCTGCTCGCCTTCGACACCGGCCCGGGCAACGGGCCGATCGATGACTGGTGCGCGCGCCGCGCCGGGCAGCGCTACGACAAGGACGGCGCGCTGGCGGCCTCCGGCGCCGTCGACCGCAACCGGCTCGAACGCTTCAGCGAGCATCGCTACTTCGCCAAGGCGCCGCCCAAGTCGCTCGACCGCGCCGACTTCAACGATCGCTGGGCCGAAGGGCTGGCCGTGGCCGACGGCGCGGCCACGCTGACGCGCGGCACGGCGCGGGCGATCGCGCTCGCATCACGTCATTTCCCTCAAGCCGTGGTGCAGTGGGTGATCTGCGGCGGCGGCGCGCGCAATCCGACGCTGTTGCGTGCCATCGCGGAAGAGACGCAGGGCAAGGTCGTGACGGCCGACGATCTCGGCTGGGACGGCGATGCGCTCGAGGCCCAGGCCTTCGCGTTCCTCGCGGTCCGCTCGTTGCGCGGCCTGCCGCTTACTTTCCCGGGGACGACCGGCGCGCCGCGTCCGATGACGGGCGGCCGGCTCAGCGAGCCGTCGTAACGAGAAGCCTTACGGCTCCTTGTTGCTCGTCGCGCGGCCCGGCGGGTTGAGCAGGCTCTTGGCGACATAGCGGTCGACATCGACCGCGAGCTTGTCGAGCGAGTCGTGGAAGAAGTGGTTGGCACCCTTCACGGTCTTTGACTCGACGGTGATGCCCTTCTGGAGCGAGAGCCGCGCGACCAGCTTCTGGATGTCGGCGAGCGGCACGACCTCGTCCTTCTCGGCGCCGACGATCAGGCCCGATGACGGGCAGGGGGCGAGGAAGGCGAAGTCGTAGGAGTTCGCCGGCGGCGCCACCGAGACGAAGCAATCGATCTCCGGGCGGCGCATCAGGAGCTGCATGCCGATCCAGGCGCCGAACGAGTAGCCCGCGATCCAGCACGACTTCGCATCGGCGTTCATGCTCTGCAGCCAGTCGAGCGCGGCGGCGGCATCGGAGAGCTCGCCCATGCCGTTGTCGAAGCGGCCCTGGCTGCGGCCGACGCCGCGGGTGTTGAAGCGCAGGACAGAGAAGCCGCGGTTCACGAACACATGGAAGAGCGAGAACACCACCTTGTGGTTCATCGTTCCGCCATACTGCGGGTGCGGATGGAGGATCAGCGCGATGGGCGCGCGTTCTTCCTTGCTCTGGTGATAGCGGCCTTCGAGGCGACCCTCGGGGCCGGTGAACATCACGTCAGGCATGGAAACTCCGGTTCTTCACCCTTTTCACCTCCGGTCCTAACCGATTTGGCTGTGCCTTCGGGGGGATTCTTCATACTTGACTGGCCTACTCGGACTATTTAAATCCGAGCAGCCCAGTTGGTTTTTGTCCAGAACCCCGGTGGTGGGGCTGGCATATCTTAGTAACGCCTTGGTTTTCAAGACCTTTGGGCGTTCAGGTTCGAAGGCCGGCGATCCGGCCGTGAGGAGGATGCTGTGAAGCTCAGCACCAAGGGACGTTACGCCGTCATGGCGATGGTCGACCTGGCGCGTCACGCCCAGGCCAAGCCGGTTTCCCTGTCGGACATCGCGACCCGCCAGGAAATCTCCCTGTCATATCTCGAACAGCTCTTCGCCCGCCTGCGCCGCGCCGGCCTGGTGAAGAGCGTGCGCGGTCCGGGCGGCGGCTATCGCCTGGCACGCGGCTCGGCGGAAACCCGGGTTTCCGAGATCATCCTGGCCGTCGACGAGCCGATCAGCGCGACGCGCTGCACGGAGATGGGCGCCACCGGCTGCCGCGCCGACCGCAGCAAGTGCCTGACGCACGACCTGTGGGAAGAGCTCGGCAACCAGATCCACATGTTCCTGAACTCGGTCACCCTGATGGACGTGCTGGAGCGCAAGCTCACCACGCGGTTCATCGAGGCGCCGCCGGCCGCCGCCAATTCCGACTCGATGGCCGCGGCTAGCTAGGGCGATCGCGATGCCCGCGTCCGCGTACCTGGATCACAACGCCACCAGCCCCCTGCGGCCGGCGGCGTTCGATGCCATGGCCGAGGCGTTGCGCGCGGGCGGCAATCCCTCGTCGGTGCACAAGGTCGGGCGGGCGGCACGGGCCACCGTCGACCGGGCACGCCGCCAGGTCGCCGACCTCGTGGGGGCGCTGCCGGCCGAAGTGGTGTTCACCTCTGGTGGCACCGAGGCGAACAACATGGCCCTGCGCGGCGCGGGGCGCCGTCGGCTGCTGGTGTCGGCGGTGGAGCACGAGAGCGTGCGCAACGCGGCCCCCAATGCCGAAGTCATTCCCGTCGATGCCGACGGTGTCGTCGATCTCGCGGCCCTGGAGACGGCGCTCGCCGCGTCGGCCGAGCCCGCGCTGGTGTCGGTGATGCTGGCCAACAACGAGACCGGCGTGATGCAGCCGATCGCCGACGTGGCCCGGCTGGCCCGTGCGGCCGGTGCGCTGGTCCACTGCGACGCCGTCCAGGCCGCCGGCAAGATGCCTCTCAGCATCCACGGCCTCGGAGTAGACTATCTCACTCTCGCCGCCCACAAGCTCGGCGGCCCGACCGGGGTGGGCGCCCTGGTCGTCCGTGCCGGCGCGCCCGTCGCCGCCGACCGCAAGGGCGGGGCGCAGGAGACCAACCGTCGGGCCGGCACCGAGAACCTGTCGGGTATCGTGGGCTTCGGTGCGGCCGCCACGGAGGCGCTGCGCGGGCTCGATGTCTCGGCGCTGCGCGACAAGCTCGAACTTTCTCTTGTCCAGATCGCGCCGCAGGCGCGGGTCTACGGCGCGGGCGCCAAGCGCCTGGGCAACACGACATTCATTTCCATGCCGGGTGTTTCTGCGGAAACTCAGGTGATGGCGCTCGATCTTGCCGGTGTCTGCATCAGCGCAGGGTCGGCCTGCTCGTCGGGCAAGGTGCATCAGTCCGCCGTGCTGGCCGCCATGGGTGTGCCGGCGGCGGAAGCCGCCACCGCCGTCAGAATAAGCTTGGGCTGGAACACCGAATCCGCCGATATCGAACGCTTGATCGCGGCGTGGCGGGACCTATATATCCGAGTAGAGAAGTCGGATATTTCACAGGCCCTTTCTCAGGCTAGGGCAGCGTAGGAGTTTCAAGGGGTTAGCATGACAGCCATTACCCAAATCCGGCGCAACGACCAGCCGATCTACCTGGACTATCAGGCGACCACGCCGATGGACCCGCGGGTGCTCGAGGCCATGATGCCGTACTTCACCTACAAGTTCGGCAACCCAGGCTCGCGCAGCCATGCCTACGGCTGGGAGGCCGAGGAGGGTGTCGAGAAGGCGCGCGGCCAGATCGCCAAGCTGATCGGGGCGGACGAGAAGGAAGTGATCTTCACCTCGGGCGCGACCGAGTCGAACAACCTCGCCATCAAGGGCGTCGCCGAGTTCTACAAGGACCGCAAGAACCACATCATCACCACGGTGACGGAGCACAAGTGCGTGCTCGATACCTGCCGCCATCTCGAGCAGCAGGGCTTCGAGGTGACCTACCTGCCGGTCCAGCAGAACGGCCTGCTCGATCTCGACGTGCTGCGCGCGGCGATCACCGACAAGACGGTGCTCGTGTCGGTCATGGCGGTGAACAACGAGATCGGCGTCATCCAGCCGCTGGCCGAGATCGGCAAGATCTGCCGCGAGAAGAAGGTGTTCTTCCACACTGATGCGGCCCAGGCCGCCGGCAAGATCCCGCTCGACGTCGAGGCGCTGAACGTCGACCTGATGAGCATCTCGGGCCACAAGATCTACGGCCCCAAGGGCATCGGCGCGCTCTACGTCCGCCGCAAGCCGCGCGTGCGCCTCGTGCCGCTGATCGTGGGCGGCGGCCAGGAGCGCGGCTTCCGCTCGGGCACCCTGCCGACGCCGCTCTGTGTCGGCCTGGGCGAAGCGGCCGAGATCTGCATGAAGGAAATGGACGGCGAGGCCAAGCGGCTGAAGAAGCTGCAGGACCGCATGCTGAAGGGCCTGCAGTCGAAGCTGTCGGACCTCGTGATCAACGGCGACCTCGAGCACCGCATCCCGGGCAACCTCAACATCAGCTTCGCCTATGTCGAGGGCGAGTCGCTGATGATGGGCATCAAGGGCCTGTCGGTCTCGTCCGGTTCGGCCTGCACCTCGGCCTCGCTCGAGCCCAGCTACGTGCTGCGTGCGCTCGGTGTCGAGGAGGACATGGCACACACGTCGCTGCGCATCGGCCTTGGCCGCTTCACGACGGAGCAGGAGATCGACACCGCCGTCGACGAATTGGTCCGGCACGTGACGAAGCTGCGCGAGATGAGCCCGCTCTGGGAAATGGCCCAGGAGGGAATCGACATCAAGTCCATCGAATGGGCTGCCCACTGATCGACGGCGTTTGGGAACGCCGCACAATTTGAGGAGAGTGTCATGGCCTACAGCGAAAAGCTGATCGATCACTACGAGAACCCCCGCAACATCGGCGCGCTCGACAAGAACGCCGAGGATGTCGGCACCGGTCTGGTCGGCGCACCGGCCTGCGGCGACGTCATGAAGCTGCAGATCAAGGTCGGCCCGGATGGGCTGATCGAGGATGCCAAGTTCAAGACCTTCGGCTGCGGCTCGGCCATCGCCTCGAGCTCGCTCGTCACCGAGTGGGTCAAGGGCAAGACGGTCGACGAGGCCGAGACGATCAAGAACACCGACATCGCCAGGCACCTCGCCCTGCCGCCGGTGAAGATCCACTGCTCGGTCCTGGCCGAGGACGCGATCAAGGCGGCGATCGCCGACTATCGCGCCAAGGCGGCCAAGAAGGACGAACCCAAGGCAGCGGCTGAGTAGGCTTGCGGAGTTAGAGTGTCATGAGCACGACGACCGATACGGCGAAGCCCGCCGTCGCAGCTGCCGCGCCGCGGCCCCGCCGCGCGCGCCCGCAGTTGATGACGGTGACGCCGCTTGCCGCCGACCGCGTGAAGGCGCTGATCGACGGCCGCGGCAAGCCGACCGCCGGCATCCGCATCGGCGTGCGCACCAAGGGCTGCTCGGGCCTCAGCTACACGCTGGAGTTCGCCGACAAGCAGGAGCCGATGGACGAGGTGGTCCAGGCCGGCGACATCAAGCTGCTGATCGACCCCAAGGCCTCGCTGTTCCTGATCGGGACCGAGATGGACTACGAGGAAGAGAAGCTGAAGTCGGGGTTCGTGTTCAGGAACCCGAATGAAAAGGGCCGCTGCGGCTGCGGCGAATCCTTCCACGTCTGAGTCTTAAATCATGGATCATTTCGCGCGGCTGGGATTGCCGGCGGCGCTCGATATCGATGCGTCGACGCTCGATCGAGCCTACTTTGACTTGCAACGCAAATGGCACCCGGACCGGTTCGTATCGAAGCCGCCGGAAGAGCGTGCACGAGCCTCGGTCGAGGCCGCGTCGCTCAACGAGGCCTATCGGACACTGAAGGAGCCGCTGAGCCGCGCGATCTATCTCGCGGAGCTGAAAGGCGTGGCGCTGCCGGGCGACGGCAAGACCATCGACGATCCGGAATTGCTCACGGAGGCGATGGACGCTCGCGAGGAATTGCAGGAGGCGAGCAGCGTCGCCGAAGTCGATGCGCTGGCGAGGTTCGCGCGGGAAGACCTGGAGAAGGGGCTCGTGGACCTGCTGCGCATGTTCTCGGCCAACGACAAGGCTGCCATTAGAAGGACGCTTCTTCGCCTGCGCTACCTCGACAAGTTCGCCGAGGAAGCGCGCGCGCGACGCATGAACCTGGAACGATCGAAAAGATGACCTTGCTGGAGATCCACGAGCCGGGCGAAACGCCCTTGCCGCATGCCGGCGAGGGCTCGCTCGCGGTCGGGATCGATCTCGGCACGACCAACTCGGTGGTCGCCATCGCGCGCGAGGGCAAGCCCGCGGCATTGCACGACGAGACCGGAGATCGGAAGAGC
>SCVT01000185.1 GCA_004296815.1 Reyranella sp.
TAGGAGATGATGCGGGCTGAGGTGCCGTGATGCCTGCCTTCTCGCTTTCCCGCTCCCTGTTTCCGTCGATCGTCGCGACTGCCGTGGCGCTGCTCTCGGTCGGCGCGCAGGCGCAGATGAACCATGGCGCCTTCAAGCATCGCTGGGTCGGCGCCGTCCCGATGGACGAGATCTCGTCCGGCGACGTCATGCAGGCGCTGATCTGGACCGGCCATCTCGGCATCGGCCTGAACAAGGCGGTCGCCGACGATCCCAAGAAGGCGATGGAGGCCTGGCAGAAGTCGAAGAAGTACCCGGTCACCGAGGATCTCACGGACGAGCAGACGGTCGAGCTGGTCAAGGAGGGCTTGAAGAAGCGCGATGCGCTCGGCTGGGCGATCCTGCGCGACAAGTCGATCGGCTTCGAGGTCGGCATTCCCACGAAGCTCGCCAAGGCGGGGCCGCCGGTCAACGACATGTCGTCGCTTCTCTACCTGGCCGAAGGCGACATCATTCACTACGCCAGGGTCGACTACGGCTCGCCGAACTGCAGCGACATCAACTACTACATGAGGACGATCGCCCGCGACGCGAAGCTGCAAGTGCGCCTCGACGACGGCTTCGTGTACATGAAGCGCACCTTCGAGACGGTGACGATGGCCCGTGCCGCCTGCCACCCGATCGGCATGGTGACGGCGGCCGTGATGGTGCCGGCGTCCTCGGCCGCCAAGCTCGAGCCGATGTTCGCCGCCCTCGCCTACAGCCTGCGCATCTCCAACAAGTTCAACCCGACGCTCCGGCCGCGGCCCAAGGTGGAGGAATTCCCGTTCGCCTCGATGGGCATGCCCAACGACGATCCGCTCTATAGCGACTCCGAGTCGTCGAAGGAGATCGCCAAGCGCGATCCCTCCGGCACCGCCGGCGCGCTGAAGCTCACGGTCAAGGAAGGGCCCGACCTGCAGGTCGCCGAGATCTTCGAGAAGGTCTCGCCCGCGACCTACATCGTGAAGGTCAAGAAGGGCCAGGGCTCGGCCGTCGCGGTCGACGAACATACGCTGCTGACCAATTGCCACGTCGTGGGCGACCAGAACGAGGTCCGCCTGATCCGCGAGAAGGAAGAGATGAAGGCTCGGGTCGTCTCCGGCAAGTCGGAAGCCGACCGCTGCGTTCTCAAGGTCGACAAGAAGCTGCCGCACTGGGTGGCCATTCGCCCCTACGACGACATCAAGGTCGGCGAGCGCACCGTCGCCGTCGGCGCGCCGTTCGGGCTCGAGCTGACGGCCACCGATGGCATCGTCTCGTCGAAGCGGACCAGGCGCGGCAGCAAGCTCGTGCAGACCTCCACGCCGGTCTCGCCCGGCTCCTCGGGCGGCGGCCTGTTCGACGCCCGCGGCAACCTTATCGGCATCACCACCTTCGGGATGACCACCGGCCAGAATCTGAACTTCGCGGTCGCCGCCGAGGAGTTCGTCGTCAGCGAGGCGACGCAGCAGCAGGCCGCGCACTAAAGCTTCCGGCTAGAAATCCTCGCGGCGCGCAAGGCCGCGGCGCAGCCGCCGGCCGGTGTGCCACGCCCAGCGCAGCGGCAGGCCGACCGGTGTCGTGCGCACCTGCCGCCACAGCGGCGAGGCCGCCAGCCGGTCCTTGAAGCCCGGCCGAGCGAACTGCAGGAACGCCACCGCCTCGCCCAGGAACTCCGTCGTCGTCGCCGCCCCTGCCGCCGCGACCGCGGCCTGACGGTAGACGTCGCGGTGCGAGGGCCGGCAGAAGTAGGTCTTGTTGGCGCCGATCGCGAACGGCACCAGGTTGGGGCGGCGTTCGAACCAGCGGCGCACGCCGTCGCCGACGCCCGGCCACTGCTCGTTGAACACGTCGTCGACGATGACGATGCCACCCTCGGCGAGGGCCGCTTCCACGGTCGCGAGATCGTGCGCGGCGATCTCCGCGGTGTGGCCGCCGTCGACGCTCGCCAGGCGCAGCGGGCCGTCGGCCAGGCGCACCAGGTCGGCGCCGCAAAGTGCCAGGGAGTTGCCCGGCTTCAGCACCAGGCGGTCGCTGCCCGCATGGCGCTCGAGATTGTGCCGGAACCTCGCGAGGTCACCGGCGCCAGACTGGTCGATGTTGAGGTGCTGGTCGTCGAACAGGTCGACGGCCACCGCGCGCTCCGGGCTGCGGCTCAGCAGATAGAGCAGGATGAAGAGCTTGCCGTGATGGACGCCGATCTCGGCCGTGCCGCCGTTCACGCCGAGCGCGCGCTGGCGGTCGGCGAGCGCGATGACGGTGAGGGCGGCCTCGGTGCGCAGCCAGCCCTCGACATAGAACCGGCCGCGACGCAGGTAATTCTCGACACGCGCATCCATGGCGCGACCGTCGCAGGTGCGGCGCTGCGGTCAACGCCGCGGCGGTGACCGATCTGTGAGATCGGCGCGCGAGATCAGTTGGCGCCGGCCGTCGCGCTCTCGATGGTGATGGCCTTGCCGGCGGCGGTGTCGAACTTCAGACGCCGCACATGGTCGAGGTCGCGGCCGGTGACGCGCACGAAGCGGCTGCCCTCGGGATAGTCGATGGCATGGATGGCGCCGACATCGTAGACGCCGGCCTGGCCGGGCTCGAGTCGGTAGCTCCGCACCTTCTCGAGCTTCGCCTCGCCCGCGCCGTCGCCGCCGTCGAGGCGGCGGAACTCGCTCATGTCGGTGTAGCTCACCGCCTGGCCGTAGACCGCCCACGAGGCGCCGTGGTCGTGCGGCGGGCTGCGGTGCGGCTTGGGATTGCAGTGCGCCAGCACGACGAAGCCCAGCTCCTTGTCCTCGTAGAGCTTGCGCGTGCCGATCGGCGCGGCGGGACCCACCGCCTCATCGACGAACGCCTTGTTGGTGAGCAGCTTCTCCAGCAGCCCACGCACCTTCTGGCGCCCGCCCGAACCGGTGTCGGCCTTGAGGGTGGCTTGCGTGTCTTTCACGAAGGCGTCGAGCGTGTAGGTCATGGCGGCGGCTCCTTTGGAAAAAATGATCCGCCCGCCCTCCGGCTCCTGTCAACGGCCGCCGAAGATGCGGCGGGCGATGACCATGCGGTGGACCTCCGACGGGCCCTCGTAGACCCGCATGGTGCGGACCTTCTGGGCCATCATCGAGAGCGGCAGTTCCTGGGTGACACCCATGGCGCCGAACGCCTGCTGCGCATGGTCGATCACCTCGGTCGCCATCTCGGTGGCGTAGACCTTGATCATCGAGGCCTCCATTCGCACGTCGCGGCCCTCGTCCTGCTTGACCGCGGCGTCCATCACCATGAGGCGGCAGGCATGCAGCTTCATGGCGGCGTCGGCCACCCACCACTGGATGGCCTGCCGGTCGGCGAGCTTCTGGCCGAAGGTGACGCGCTGGTTGGCGTGCTCGACCAGCATGTCGAGCGCGCGCTGGGCCATGCCGATGCACCACGAGCCCATCTGCAGGCGGCGCACCGTGAGGCGGAGCTGCATGGGCGCGAAGCCCGCGCCGATGCGGCCCAGCACCTGGCTCTCGTTGACGCGGCAATCCTCGAACACGACCTCGTAGGTACGCTGGCCGGCCAGCATCGGGATGGCGCGCGCCACGACGAGGCCTTTGGTGCCCTTGTCGACCAGAAAGGCGGTGATGCCGCCGCGCGAGCCGAGATTGGTGTCGGTGACGGCCATGACGATGGTGAAGTCGGCCTTGGCGATGCGGCTGATCCAGATCTTGCGGCCATTGATCACCCAGTCGTTGCCGTCCTTCACGGCCTTGGTCTTCATGCCGGCCGGGTCGCCGCCGGCGCCGGGCTCGGAGATGGCGATGGCGGAGCTGGTCTCGCCCGCGGCGTAGGGCTCGAGGTACTTCTTGCGCTGCTCGGGATTCGCGGTCGCCAGCAGCATGTGCAGGTTGGGCGAGTCCGGCGGGAAGGTGAAGGGCACGCAGGTGTAGCCCAGCTCCTCGTTGACGCCGACCAGTGCCACGCTCGGCAGATTGGCGCCGCCCACTTCCTCAGGCACGTCGAGCGCCCAGAGGCCGAGCTCCTTGCACTGCTTGAAGAGCTTCTGGTTCTCCTCGTCGGAGAGCGCCGCCGGCTGGCCCGAGGCGAAGCGATCGAGCACGTTCTTCTCGAGCGGCATCAGCTCGTTGCGCACAAACTTCTTCACGAGCTCGCGCAGCATCTGGTGCTCTTCGTTGACCTGGTACATGCCCCTCTCCTCCGCCTACGGCTTTCCGATGCCCTTGTTCACGAAATCCAGCGTGTATGCCTTGCCGACATCGAGGCCGGACGGCAAGACGCCGACATCGACCATCGAACGGTAGAAATCCAGCCAGCGCGCGGCGCTCATGGCGCCGATGCCGCCCGCCAGCGCGTCGCCCGACATGACGATGCCGCGCTCGTTCAGCACCTTGATGGCGTAGGCGATGCGGTCGTCGGTCTGCTCGGGGTTGGCCTTCTTGATCAGCGCATTGGCGGCCTCGGTCGCCGGCCCGCCCTTGAGATACTGCGCCCAGCCTTCAAGCGATGCGTTCACGAAACGCTGGATCAGGTCGCGCTTTTCGGTCGCCAGCTTGCGCGAGATCGCGATGGTCGTCTGATAGGCGCTGAAGCCCGCGTCGGCGATCAGCAGCACGGGCGGCATCCGGCCGATCGCCTGGGCGATCGAGTAGGGCTCGGAGGTGAGGAAGCCCTGCTGCACCACGTTCCGGTCGGCGAGGAAGGGCGCCATGTTGAAGGTGTAGGGCCGGAGCTGTGAGTCGCTCAGCCCATACTTCTTGCGGAGATAGGGCCAGTAGGTGACGCGGCCGCCGCTGCCGATCAGCAGGATGCGGCCCTTGAGATCCTCGAACGTGTCGAAGCCGGTGTCGGAATGGCCGATCAGGACCTGCGGGTCCTTCTGGAAGATCGAGGCGATGGTGAAGAACGGCGCGTCCTCGCGCACGTAGGTGAAGGCCTCGAAGCTGTTCGACATGGTCATGTCGACCCGGCCGGTCAGCAGGAGCTGGCCGATGTTGAGGTTGGGCCCGCCTTGCCTGAGATCGCACTCGATGCCGGCCTTTTCGTAGAGGCCGGCGGCGATCGCCTGGTAGTAGCCGCCATGCTCGGCCTGGGCGCGCCAGTCGGTGTGGAAGACGAGCTTCTCGAGCGTGCGCGAACGCGCCGGCCGTGCGAGCGGCAGCAGCATGGCGCCGGCGGCGAGGCCGAGCGCGGCACGGCGATCGAGGCGGAACGCGGTCATCGTCGCAGACTCTCGCCGCGGCGGTCGAAGGCGAGCGCCAGCATTTCCTTGAGCGCGACGTTGGACCAGCTGAGCGTGCTGGCCGAGGGCAGCCACACCTCCCACCACGGCCCGATCGCCGAGGGGAACTGCCAGTCGGTGCCGACCATCCTGAAATCGAGGCCGCCCTTCTCCGCAAGGTTCGCCACCCGTGGGACATGGAAGCCCGAGGTCACGATCAGGGTGCGTCCGTCCTTCACGATGTCGCGCACGTTCCGGATGTTCTCGATGGTGTTGAGCGACTTGCCTTCGGAGACGATCCTGTCGGCGGGCACGCCGAGCGCGATCAGGAAGCGGCGCATCGCCTCCGCCTCGGTGGTCGCCGGACCACCCTCCTGTTCGACGAACGTCCCGCCGCTCACGATGACCTTGGGCGCGATGCCGGCATGGAACAGGCGCGCGGCATGCCACATCCGGTCCGACGCATCGGTGAGATGCGGCTCGAGGCTGTACGGCGGCGCCGCCGGAACGATCGTGCCGCCCAGCACGACGATGGCATCGAAACAGCAGGCGACCGGCTTGTCGGCGCCCAGCGCACGCGCCTGATCTTCGAGCGCGACCAGCATCGCCGTCGAGACCGGCGCGAGGCTCATGACGGTCGTCTGGACGATCGCCAGGCCCACGACGACCGTCGCCAGGCGGCGCAGGCCGGCCCAACGCAGGACCAGCCACAACAGTGCAGCCACCGCCAACGACGTCGGCGGCATGATCAGCTGAACGAGGACTTTCAGGAAGACGTAGGTGCTCATGCCCGGCAGGTACGATGCGCTACGGCTATACTAGACCGGCCGGTGGCATGCATCGCAGCGATGCCGCAGAGCGGAGAAGCGGCACGACAAGTGAAAGGCCCGCAGACAAAAAGAAGGGCGGGCCCGGCTTGCGCCGGGACCCGCCCGATCTCTTCCCGTCGGAAACGAGTTAGATCGCTTCCTTGAGATCCTTGGCGACGCGGAAGGCAACCTTCTTCGACGCCTTGATCTTGATGGCTTCGCCGGTCGCCGGGTTGCGGCCCATGCGCGCCGGACGGTTGCGGACCTGAAGGATTCCGAGGCCCGTGATGCGGACCTTGTTGCCCTTCTTGAGGTGCCGGACGATCAGGCCGACGAATTCGTCGAGGGCGCCGGTGGCGTCCTTCTTCGTCATGCCGGTCTTCTCGGCAAGCTCGGCCGCGACCTTGGAGAGCGGTACGGTAGGAACTGTGGGTTTGGTAGCCATGTTGAGGGGTCCCTTACATTTCTTGGTTTTGCCATCGCTTCCTGACGCCCCAGGGCAGCGCTGACGGCGCCAAGGTTATCCACGAATCGATCCCCCGCAAGTCCGGAATGCACGGAAAATGTCGATTCTTGGGGCTTTTTCGGCCATTTAGGCAGTCATCCACAGATTGCAGAGAGCCCGTAGCGTGTCGAGTCCCCGACTGATCCCGACTTTCAGCACCGCCGTTAACACCTGGCAGTGCGACGAGAACGACCATCTGAACGTCCAGTTCTACACCGAGTTCGCCCACGAGGCGTCCGCCCACCTGCTCGCTCGCCTCGGCTTCGGGCCGCGCGCGCAGAGCGCTGCCGGCGCCACCACTGCGGCGCTCGACGACCATGTCCGCTACCTCCGCGAGTTCCGCGTGGTCGAGCCGGTCGAGGTCCATTCGGCGCCGGTCGAGGTCGGCGAGCGCCATCTCGTGGCCTATCACGAAGTGCGCAACCCGGGGAGCGGCCCTGGGGGCGGCCATGTCGCCGCGACGATCAAGCGGCGCATCGCCTGCAGCGAGAAATGGCCCGCCGACTTCCGCGCCCGCGCCGAGGCCGCGATCGTCGAGCTGCCCGCGGCCGCAAAACCGCGCAGCGTGGGCAAGCTCGACCTGCCCGACCTCACGCTGGCGCAAGCAGCCGGGATCGGCCTCGTGGAGGTCGGCCGCACGCAGATCACGCCCGACGAATGCGACGAGCGCGCCGAGTTCCTGCCGCGCCACCAGTTCGGCCGCTACTCCGACGGCGCGCCGGTCCTTTGGAACCATCTCGGCTTCGATCGCGCCGCCATGCAGGACCGCCAGGAAGGCTCCGTCGTGGTCGAGATGCTGAACCACTACCGACGGCCGCTGCGTGCCGGCGACCTCGCCGTGGTGATGAGCGGGCTCGCCGCCTTCACCGACAAGGTCCTGACCTTCACGCATTTCCTGTTCGAGGCGGAGAGCGGCACGCTTGCTGCTTGTGCCGAGGCGGTCGGCATGAAGTTCGACCAGAAGGTCCGCAAGATCATGACCTTCTCAGCCCAAGATCGCGCCCGGCTCGCGGCGCGCCAGCTCAAGTTCTGAGGAGACCAGGATGACTCCCGAGTACGACGGACCGAAATTCGACGACAAGCGCCTGGCCGAGCTGAAGCAGGAGGTCGATATCCTGTGCAAGGCCGTGCTCGAGGCCTCGCGCGCGCGCCTCGCCTTCGACGACGAGCCCGCGGCCTTCGCGAGCCTGATGGCGAAGGAAGGCAAATGAGCGGATCAGGAGTTGGCGACCTCGCGCTGCAGGATCTCAGCACCGTCGCTGACGCGATCGCCGCGGGAAAGACCACGTCGGTGCAGGCGACCGAAGCCTGCCTCGCGCGCATCGAGGCATGGCAGCCCCGGACCAACGCCTTCATCCGCGTGAAGAAGGAGCAGGCGCTCGCGCAGGCCCGCGCGATGGACAAGGAGATCGCGTCCGGCAAGCGGCGCAGCCTGCTGCATGGCGTGCCGATGGCGCACAAGGACATGTACTACCGCACGGGCGAGGTCTCGACCGGCGGCAGCGCCATCCGCCGCAACTGGACGGCGCCGAAGACGGCGACGGTGCTGGAGCGGCTCGATGCGGCGGGCGTCGTCGAGCTGGGCTTCCTCAACATGGCGGAGTTCGCGGCCGGTCCCACGGGGCACAACGTGCACTTCGACCATTGCCGCAATCCCTGGGATCGCACGCGCGTAACCGGCGGCTCGTCGAGCGGCTCGGGCGCGTCGGTGGCGGCGCGCATGGTCTATGGCGCACTGGGCTCCGACACCGGCGGCTCGATCCGCCTTCCCGCCGCGGCGTGCGGCGTGGTCGGCATCAAGGCGACCTACGGGCGCGTGAGCCGTGCGGGCGCCCTGGCGCGCTCCTGGAGCCTCGACCATGTAGGCCCCCTCACCCGCACCGTGCGCGACAATGCCCGCGTGCTGGCGGCCATCGCGGGCCACGACCCAGAGGATTCGACCACCAGCGAGAAGCCGGTGCCGGACTACGAGGCCGCACTGGCGGGCGGCGTGAAGGGTCTCCGGATCGGCTTCGCCCTGCCGCACGGGATCGTGCCGGTCGAAGCCTCGGTCGGCGCGGCGGTGCAGGCGGCGGCCGATGCGCTGGGCAGGCTCGGCGCCACGATCGTGCCGGCGAAGATCCCCGACTTCACCGCGCTCTATCGCGCGGCCGAGGTGATCGTGAAGTCGGAAGCGGCCGCCATGCACCGGCCGTGGATGGAAGCGGGCGAGCCCTACGCCAACCAGGTGCGCACGCGCATGGAGGCGGGCTTCTTCATTCCTGCGACGCACTACATCGACGCGCTGCGCCTGCGCGCGCACTTCGTGAAGGAATTCCTGGCGACGGCGATGGACGGCGTCGACGCGGTCCTGATCCCGTCGATCCCCTTCCCGCTCCCCACCATCGAGGAGACGGACACCGAGACCAAGGGCGGGCCGGCGGTGCTGAAGATGGTCGCGAGCTTCACGGGCCTGATGCGGCCGTTCAACACCTTGGGCATCCCGTCGCTGGCGGTGCCGTGCGGCTTCGATGGGAACGGCGTGCCGATCGGCCTGCAGCTGATCGGCCGGCCGTTCGACGAGGCGATGGTCTACCGGATCGGCCACGCCTACCAGGGCGTGACCGATCATCACCTGAAGGTGCCGGCGTAGAACCTAGACGGCGAGGTTGACCGTCACGCTCTTGCGCTGGGTGAAGCTGTCGAGCATGCCCTCGAGCGAGAACTCGCGGCCGAGGCCCGACTGCTTGAAGCCACCGTAGGACATGCCGGGCGTCTGGCCGCCGCCCTGGTTGACCTGCACCCAGCCCGATTCGATCGCATGCGCGGCGCGCAGGCCCTTGCCGATGTCGTGCGTCCAGACATAGGCCGCGAGGCCGTAGTGGCTGTCGTTGGCCATGCGGATCGCCTCGGCCTCGTCGCTCCAGCGGATCGCCACCAGGACGGGCCCGAAGATCTCCTCGCGCGCAAGCCGCCAATCGTTCGAGCGGTCGGCGAACACGGTCGGGATGGTGAAGTAGCCTTCCGACAGCGGCCCGTCCTTGGGCGGCAGGCCGCCGAACACCAGCTTGGCGTCGGAGCGCTTCAGGCCCTCGTCCACGTACTTGCAGACCTTGGTGTACTGCTTGTTGTTGATGATCGAGCCGATGTCAGACGCCTCGTCGAGCGGGTCGCCGATCTTGAGCGCGGTCGTCTTCTTCTCGAGCTTCTTCAGGAAGCTGTCGAAGATGTCCTCGTGCAGGAAGAGACGCGAGCCCGCGGTGCAGCTCTGGCTCTGCCGCGTGAAGCGCATGGCGTTGATGATGCCGTCGACCGCCCAATCCTCGTCGGCGTCGGGATAGACCAGCGACGGGCTCTTGCCGCCGAGCTCGAGCGAGACCGGCACGATGCGCTCGGCGGCGGCGCGCATGACGATCTTGCCGACCTCGGTCGAGCCGGTGAAGGAGAGCTTGCGGACCTTGGGATGCTCGGCGAGCGGGCCGCCGCACTCCGCGCCGTAGCCCGTGATGACGTTGAGCACGCCCGGCGGCAGGAACTCCTGGCAGACGTCGGCCATCATCAGCACCGCCATCGGCGCATCCTCGGCAGCCTTCATCACCAGCACGTTGCCGGCGCAGAGGGCGGGCGCGATCTTGAGAGCGCCCAGCATGACCGGCGCGTTCCACGGGATGATGGCGCCCACGATGCCGATCGGCTCGCGGCGCGTGTAGGACAGAACGTGCTCGCCGAGCGGCACGGTCTCGCCCTTCAGCTCCGAGGCCAGCCCACCGAAATAGCGGAAGATATCGGCCGCGAGCTTGGCCTCGCCGCGCGCCTGGGTGCGCAGCGCATTGCCGGTCTCGAGCGCGATGGTGCGGGCGAGCTCCTCCGAGCGCGCCTCGAGCGCCTCGGCGACCTTGAGCAGCAGCTTGCCGCGCTCGCGCGGCACCACGGCCTTCCAGGCCGGAAACGCCTTGTCGGCCGCCGCGACCGCCGCCTCGACGTCGGCCGCGCCCGCGCGCGGGACCTCGGCCACCGCCGTGCGCTTGCCCGGATTCTCGACCGTGATGCGCTGGCCGGACGCGCTGCCGACCCACTTGCCGCCGATCAGCATGCCCTTGGGTTGATAGGTGCCGGCGGGCTGCGACTGCGGCTTGAGCTGGGTGGCGGTCGTCGACATGCGGATCCTCCGGTTACGAAACGGCGCGGAGTTTGGCCCGCACCGAACCGGGCGACAAGGGCGCGCTGCCGCGATCACCCTTTCTTCTTCGTGGCTTTCTTTGGGAGCTTCTCGCCGTACTTCATGCCCTCGAGCTTCAGCCCGTCGGGGTCGAGGAAGAAGACGGCGTAGTAGTCCTCGTAGTACTCCGCCGCCGGGTCGA
>SCVT01000186.1 GCA_004296815.1 Reyranella sp.
CGTTCCTGCCCTATGCCAAGGATCTCGGCGAGCAGGCGCGTGCGGCACGGGCCAGGGGCCACGAGCTGATGCTGCACCTGCCGATGCAGCCCAACGGCAGCAACGATCCCGGACCGGGCGCGCTGCTGGTGTCGTTGTCCGACGCCGAGCTGCGCCAGCGCACCACTGCAGCGCTCGACAGCTTCTCGGGCTTCGCCGGCGTCAACAACCACATGGGAAGCCGCTTCACCGCCTTCAAACCGGGCATGGAGACGGTGCTGAAGCAGATGAAGCCGCGTGGCCTGATGTTCCTCGACTCGCGCACGACCGCGCAGTCGGTCGGCGACCAGACGGCGCAGGAGCTCGGCGTGCCCTCGATCGTCCGCCACGTCTTCCTCGACGACGAGGAGAACGTCGAAGCGGTGCGGCGCAAGCTCGCCGAGGCCGAGGCGGTGGCGCGCCGCCAGGGATTCGTGGTGGCGATCGGCCATCCGCACGAGGCGACCCTGCAGGCGCTGCAGGAATGGCTGCCCACCGTGCAGGGCAAGGGTCTGGCCCTCGCGCCGGCCACCGCCGTATTGCGCAAGCGCAACGGTTGGGATTGAGTCGCCGCCAACGAAAGAGCGTTGGAGGAAGCAAGTGCGTTACCAGAAGCAGGCGATGATCGTGGCGCCGCAGCCCGAACCCACGGAGGCGGGCGCCGACGTGCTGCGCGAAGGCGGCAATGCCGTCGATGCCGGCATCGCCTGCGCGCTGGTCCAGGGCGTGGTTGACCCGCTGATGTGCGGCATCGCGGGCTTCGGCTCCTGCGGCATCTACCTGCCGGGCAAGAAGTTCCACGGCTACATCGACGCCCATGCCCCGGCGCCGCTCGGCGCTCGGCCCGACATGTGGGCCAACCTGATCGAGAGCGAGGCGCGCGACGGCTATGGCTTCATCCTGCAGGGCAGGGTGAACGACATCGGCTACAAGTCGATCTGCGCGCCTGCGAACCTCAAGATGTACTACGAGGCGCACAAGGAGCACGGGAAGCTGCCGTGGTCGCGCATCGTGGAGCCTGCCATCGCCTGGGCCGAGGGCGGCTGGACCGTGCGGCCGCATGTCCACTACTGGTGGAGCGACGACGGCGCCTTCGGCCGCGCCCCCAACCACGAGCGCACGAGCTTCACCAAGGCCGCCCGCGACCTGATGTGCCGAGACGACGGCACGCCCAAGCGGGTGGGCGACCGGGTGGTGAACCGTGACTACGGCCAGACCCTGCGGGCTATCGCCAAGGGCGGTGCGGACGTCTTCTACACAGGCGAGATCGCCGCCGCGATCGCCGAGGACATGAAGAAGAACGACGCGCTTCTGACGGCCGAGGACCTCAAGGCCTGGAAGCCGGTGCGCAATCCGCCGCTCTGGGGCGACTATCGCGGCTACAAGGTTTCGACCAACCAGCCGCCGGGCGGCGGCGTGATGCTGCTCGAGATGCTGAACATCCTGGAGAACTTCGATCTCCGCGGGATGGAGCACGGCGCGACGGAGTATCTGCGCGTGGTGAGCGAGGCGATGAAGCGCGCCACCATCGACAAGGATGCGCATGTCGGCGACCCGAAGTTCGTGACCGTGCCGGTGGATCGCCTGACCTCCAAGGCCTACGCCAAGGAGATGGCCGGCGAGATCCATGCTGGCGTGATGGCCAAGGTGCCGCGCTTCAACTCGGGCGCCATCTCCAAGGACACGACCCATATCTCCGTCCTCGACAGGGACGGCAACTGCTTCTCGATGACCCACTCGCTCGGCATGCCCTCGGGCGTCGTCACGCCGGGCCTGGGCTTCATGTACAACGGCTGCATGGGGGTGTTCGACCCGCGGCCGGGGCGGGCGGGCTCGATCGCGCCGGGCAAGGCGCGTTTCAGCTCGGTCGTGCCCTCGATCATCTTCAAGGACGGCAAGCCGCACCTGATCATCGGCGCGCCCGGTGCGACGCAGATCGCCATGGGCGTGCTGCACGTGATCCTGAACGCGCTCGATTTCGACATGACCATGGTCGAGGCGGTGAGCGCGCCGCGCTTCTCGGCGACCTCGGACACGATCGACATCTCGAACCGCATCCAGGGCAGGGTGGAGCGCGAGCTGCAGGGCAAAGGCTACCCGGTGGTCCGCAGCCCCTACGGCTTCGGCTTCGCCGCTGTCCACGCCATCCGCATCCACGAGGACGGTCTCGACGGCGGCGCCGACCCCGGCCACGACGGCGTGGTGATCGCGGTCTAGAGACCGCCGCCTATAGCGCAGGCAGACCTGGCGGCGGGCGCCGGGCGTTCGTCGCCTGCTCGTAGGCGTAAGCTAGGCGCAGGAGCTTGGCCTCGCTCCACGCCGGCCCGGTGAAGGTGAGTCCCATCGGGTAGGGCGGCGTCTTCTTGCCATTGAAGCCGGAGGCGAAGCCCGCCGGCACCTGGACGCTGGGATAGCCGGGCTTGGCTGCGATGGCGGCGCCGAACGCCGCCGGAAAGATCACGGCATCGAGCTTGTGCTGCTTGAAGTAGGGATCCAGGCCGCGTGTCTTGGTCGCCAACAGATCCATGGCGCGGGCCGAGCGGTATTCGATCTCCGACAGATCGCCGCGCGTCGCTTCGGCGGCGAGGGCGAGATCCTGGCCGAAGCGCAGCGCCTTCTTCGGGTGCGCCCTGTTGAAGGCGACGATGTCGCGAAGTGTCTTCATCTTCGTGCCGATCGCCCAGTCGCGCAGGTAGAGGTTGAGATCGTGCTTGAACTCGTAAATGAAAACGATGGGCGGCGTGGCGAGCCCGCCCTTGTTGTGGCTGAGCGGATTGGTGTTGAGCACGTTCATGGTCGTGCCCGGCCCGCCGATCCAGCCCGCCGTCGGGATGTTGGCGCGTACGATCGTGGCGCCGAGATCCTGCAGCGCCTCGATGGCATGTTTCATCACCCGCCTGGGATTCGGCGGCAGCTTGCCGAAATAGACGTCGTTGAAGGGGTCGCGGGGATCGCTCGGCAAGCCGATGCGCGCGCCCTTAAGCGCATCCTTGTCGAGACCGGCGGTGTAGTCGACGGGGCGCTTGAGCTGACGCGTCGAGGGATCGAGCGGGTCGCGCGCGGCGAGCACGTTCAACAGGATCGCCGAGTCGCGAACCGTGCGGGTGAGAGGACCGGCGGTGTCCTGGCTGTGCGAGATCGGCACGACGCCGGCGCGGCTGATAAGACCGACGGTCGGCTTCACGGTGACGAGACCGCTCTGAGTCGCGGGGTTGAGGAGTGACCCCGAGGTCTCGGTGCCGATGGCGGCAGCGCAGAGGCCTGCGGCGACAGCGACGCCGGAGCCTGCGCTCGAACCTCCCGGCAACACGACCGGGATGCCGCGCTCGTCGAGCAGGTCGGGCACGTAGGCGTTTTTCACCTGGCCGCCGACGGAACTGTAGCCCGACGGCATGTCGACGGTGAGAATGTTGGCGAACTCCGTCAGGTTCACCTTGCCGAGGATCACCGCGCCCGCCGCGCGCAGTTGCTTCACCAGCGTGGCGTCGTCGCGGGCACGCGCGTCCTTGAGCGCCAGCGAGCCCGCCGTGGTGTGCTGCTTGTCGCCGGTGGCGATGTTGTCCTTGAGCAGGATGGGCACGCCCGCGAGCGGCCGCGCCGCGGAAGGCTTCAGCCCGTCGAGGCTGCGCGCGATCATGAGCGCATCGGGATTGACCTCGCGCACGGCGTTGAGCCTGGGGCTGCCGCGGTCGTAGGCCTTGATGCGCGCGAG
>SCVT01000187.1 GCA_004296815.1 Reyranella sp.
GGCAATGTCGTGCGCATCGTCGAGTTTCCGCCCGACAAGGAGCGCAACTACGGCAACCAGGCCGAGGTCTTCCGGCAGTACGGCGCCGATCGCGCGCACGACGCCAAGGCGCGCCATCCCGGCTTCCACAAGACGCAAAGCGTCGACTACGCGATCCTGCTCGAGGGCGAGATCTGGGCGCTGATGGATGTCGGCGAGACCCTGATGAAGCCCGGCGACGTGCTGATCCAGCGCGGCACCAACCACGCCTGGGCCAACCGCTCGACCGCGCCGGCGCGCGTGCTCTTCGTCCTGAACGGCGCCGCGCTTCTCTAGTGCGTGGCTCTCGTTGGCTGATGCTGGCGCTGGTCGGCGTGGCGATCGCGATCTCGGTCTGGCCCGCCGACGACAGAGGACCGTCAACCATCGGCATCGCGACGGTGGTCGACGGCGACACGCTGCGGATCGGCGGCGAGACCTTCCGCATGCAGGGCATAGACGCGCCTGAGCTGGCGCAGACCTGCGGCGCCTGGCCGGCGGGCGAGGAGGCGCGTCGTGCGCTCGTGCGGCTGATTGGTAGCAAGGGTGTGCGCTGTGAACGTACCGGCACCGACCGCTACGGCCGCACCACTGCTCATTGCTACGCGGGCGACACCGACCTCGGCGCCGCCCTTGTGCGTTCCGGCATGGCCTTCGCCTACACGACCTATTCGGTGCGCTACCTGTTCGACGAAGTGCGGGCGCGCTTCGATGGTGTCGGCGTCCATGGCCGCGGCTGTGCCGACCCGGCCGATTGGCGCGCCGCGCACCCGCGCAAGGGCTAGCGCCCTATTTAGCGATAATCCTCGGGCTTGAGCTCGATCGGCTGGCCGTGCGGCGTGCGGTCGGCCGCGTGCTCCCACGCATGGTAGGCGCGGTCGAGCAGGGCGGGCGTGGCGATGCCCTTTTGCGCGACGATGCGCTCCAGGGTCGCCATCCAGTGCCGGTAATAAGTGCTGCCGTCGTCGGGATCGCCGGCGGCCTGCGCCTTCTTGATCTCCTCGCCCAGCATCTCCGCCCAGTCCTTCCAGCGGAACACGCCGCGCTGGTGCAGCGTCAGCGCCATCGCGAAGGCCTGCGCCTGCCACGGCTCGGCGAACACCGGCGCCTCGCCCTCGCAGGGGATGCCCGGCACCGCCGCGAGGGCGGCACGGATGCGTGCGTTGTCGGCGTTGGCCTTGGGACCGGCACTCATTTGGCGAGCTCGAGATAGGGCTCGAACGCCTCGATCGAGACCTTCACCGTCGGATCGGCGTCGGGTCCCCAGAGCTCGCGCCCGTCGAAGGTCACCGTATAGAGCCACGCCGGCCGCTCGACGCCTTCCGCGACCGTGGCGTCGGGATAGACGTGGCTGCCCTGGATGCGCTCGATCGTGCCGGTGCGGCCGCGCGCGAAGCGGGGCAGGCGCGTGTGCGAGGTGGGATGCATGTTCTTCGTCGTCACGCGATCACCGACCTTGAAGATCGCCGGCGCCGTGGACGGCAGATCGTAGTTCCTGCGGCTGAGCAGTGCCGCGGCCTCGGCGGCCGCCACGACCCGGCGCAGCTTGCGGCCCGGCCCTTCGGCATGGCCTGCGGCGACCTCTTCCTTCGTCACCAGCCCGCGCGCGACGCAGAGGCGCTCCAGCCGCACGAACCATTTCCGGTAGTAGGAGGAGGCGAGGTACTCGGCCGGCGGCAGGGTCTCGATCCAGTAGCGGCCGACATCGATGTTCCACTCGCCGGTCGCCTGCATGACGCGGTTCATCGCCAGGACGCGGCCTTCCCATTCGGAATGGAACGGCGGCTCTTGGGGCGGCGCATCGACCTTGCCGAAGCCGTCCATGCCGCCCATGTCGTGGATGCCGTTCATGTCGCGGCTCCTTGCGATGTTTCACTTGGTGGCTTGGCGAGCCCGGTGCCGATCATGGCGTCGCGCGTCACGAGGCCCGCGAGCTTCTCCTCGCTCCAGCCCTCGGT
>SCVT01000188.1 GCA_004296815.1 Reyranella sp.
GCCGTCGCGCAGCTCGACGCCTTCGGCGCGCAGGCGGGACACCACGATGGCGGAGAGTTCCGGGTCGTCTTTCGCCAGGAATGTCGCGGCCTCGAGGACCGTCACGCGGGATCCCAGCCGCCTGAACGCCTGCGCCATCTCGAGACCGATCGGGCCGCCGCCGATCACCACGAGGTGCGCAGGGAGCGTGCGGTTGGCGAAGATCGTCTCGTTGGTGAAATGCGGCGTCTCGGCGAGGCCGGGGATCGGCGGCAAGGTCGGCCGCGAGCCGGTGGCGAGCACGATGCGCTTGCTGCGGATGCGGTGGCTGCCGGCCTGCAGCTCTGTCCGGGCGACGAAGCGCGCCTCTTCCTTCAGGACGCGCACGCCGAGCTTCTCGAAGCGCTCGACCGAATCGTTGGGCGCGATGGCGGCGATCACGCCGGCGACGTGATCCATGACCTTGTCGAAGTCGACCGCGGGCTCGACCGGCGCGATGCCGAAGGCGCCGCCGCTGCGCTGCGCCTGTGCGGCCTTGGCTGCCGCGATCAGGGCCTTCGACGGCACGCAGCCGAAGTTGAGGCAATCGCCGCCCATCAGGGCGCGTTCGACCAGCACGACGTCGAGGCCGAGCTGGGCGGCGCCTGCCTCGACCACGAGGCCGGCCGAGCCGCCGCCCACGACGCAGACGTCGGGCGTGAGCGTGCCGCTCATGTCAGCTGTCGCTCCGGCCGCGCCAGCGCGAATAGACGACCGGCACCAACGACAGCGCCGCCAGCCCCAGCAGCGGCAGCAGGACATGCCATTCGAAGATGATACCGAGGTTGGGATGCTCGCCGCGCTTCAGCACCTTGCCGAGACCGTCACCGACGCTCGAATAGACCACGGCGGCCGGCACGATGCCGATCAGCGTCGCCAGCACGTAGCGATCGAGCCGCATGCCGAGCAGGGCCGGCACGATGTTGACCAGCCAGAAGGGGAAGACCGGCACGAGTCGAAGAAACAGGAGATAGCTGAAGTCATTGCGGCGGAAACCCGCTTCGAGGCGCGCCAGCGAAGCTCCGGCACGGGCGCGGAAAAGATCGTAGAAGGCCGTGCGTGCAGCGAGGAAGACAGCGATCGATCCCAGCGTCGCCCCGACGACCGAGAGGACCGCGCCCATCCAGATGCCGAACAGGAAGCCGCCCACCGGCGTGATCAGGACCGCCACGGGCAGCGAAAAGGCGACGATCACGGCATAGGCGGCAAGGAAGCAGATCGCGGCGAGCAGCGTGTGGGCGGCGACCCATGCGGTGACGACCGCCTTGTGTCGGGCCAGCATGTCGTACGAGAGGTAGCGCTCGAGACCGAGCAGCAGGAAAAGCACCAGCCCCGCCAGCAGGATCGTGACCGGCAGGAGCCGACGCAGCAGGGACGAACTCATTTGATCCTTCGCGACGCCCGCCATCGATATTGAACGCGAGGCGGCCGACCTCAAAGCACATGCTGTCACGCCTGAGTGACCGGGAGCCCGGGGTCGGTCGCAGTCATGCTGGGGCGGGCTCCAATCTTCCTCCACCAGGATGCGAGTCGTTTGCGTGTCGACAGCAGCGCCGCGCCGCGAGGTGACGGTGTGAAATAGGCCATCATCGCGCCGAGATGGAGGTCGGCGAGCGAGAGCGACGGTCCGACCAGCCAGGCGTTTTCGGCAGCCAGCGCCTCGAGGGCGTCGAGCACCCTGGGTGCCGCCTCGAGACCCTTCGCCACTTCTCCCTGGTCTCCTTCGTTTCCTAGGCGCGGGCGGAACACGTCGTGGGCGAAGACCTGCCGGACCAGGGGCCAGTAGGCATAGGAATCGACCACGCCGATGATCTGATCCATGCGGGCCAGGAGCCTGGGGTCGGTCGGCTGCAGGGCCGGTCCGGAAAAGGCCCGGTCGATGTAGCGCGTGATGGCGCCAGTTTCGTAGAGGACGAAGTCGCCTTGGACGAGGGTGGGCACTCGCCCGAACGGGTGCAGGGCGAGATAGGCGGAGGGGCGGTCGGCGGCGAACGGGTTCACCTCGACCCGTTCGTAGGCTACGCCCTTCTCCTCGAGGGCAAGACGGGCGATCCGGTTGTAGACGCTGTAGTGGTAGCCGTGCAGGACGAGGCTCATAGTCTATCCTAGGCCGCGTTGACTCCGGCGAGACACCCGCTTATTACCCTCGCCCACGGAATTTGCCCCCGACGCACCGCGCGGGGGCCTTGTGTTTGAAGGAGTTGCGTCATGAAACGCACTTATCAGCCGAGCAAGCTGGTGCGCAAGCGCCGGCACGGCTTCCGGTCGCGGATGGCGACGGTGGGTGGCCGCAAGGTCATCGCCAGCCGCCGTCGGTCCGGCCGCAAGCGCCTGTCGGCCTAGTCCATTTGGCCGCGGCGCGCCTCGGGCGTCTGCCGAATCGTCGAGATTTCCTGCGCGTCCAGGCCGGGCGCCGATGCGCCATGCCTGGATTCGTGCTGCAGGTCGCGCCAGTACCGCCGGATATCGCCCTCCCCGCCCTCCGCGTGGGCTTCACGGTCAGCCGCAAGGTCGGCAATGCCGTCGTGCGCAATCGGGTCCGCAGGCGGCTGCGTGAGGTGGCCCAGCTCGAGATGCCGGGCCGGGCCCGGGCCGATCTCGATTTCGTGCTGGTCGGTCGCCAAGCCGCCCTCGCGCGCGATTTCGCAGCGCTGCGCCTCGAACTGCACGAGGCGCTGAAGCGCCTCAAGGCGCTGGCTGTCGCGACGCCATGACCTGTCTCGGCGCGCGCATTGGCGGCTTGCGCCCGCCCGCTTAAATCGCCAGTTTCCGGGCCGCATGATGTCCTTGGCCCTGCGCGGCGCGATCCGGCTCTACCAGCTTTCGCTCGCCTACTTTTTCGTTGGCGCCTGCCGCTACGAGCCCTCGTGCTCGGCCTACGCGGCGGAGGCGGTCACGACGCATGGGGCCATGAAGGGCGGCTGGCTTGCCGCCCGGCGTCTCTGCCGCTGCGGCCCCTGGGGCGCCGGTGGCTACGACCCGGTGCCGTCGTCCGCTGCCCGCCCGCTTTCCTGCCACCCCGCCGAGCGCGTCTGACGCGTCACGAGAGATCACCGTAAAATGGATCAGAAGAACTTCATTGTCGCGATCGTGCTGTCGGTGCTGATCATCGTCGGCTGGCAGGCGGCGTTTCCGCCGGCCAAGCCGCCGGTCAACGACACGCAGCAGGCCTCGACTCAATCCGGCGCTCCGCCGGCGCCGGCGGGCCAGAGCGGCACGCCGGGTGTCCAGCCGGGCCCGGGCGCCACGCCCGGCCAGCAGCCCGTCGTCGGCCGCCCGGAAGCGCTAGCGCTGACGCCGCGCGTCACCTTCACCACCCCCGAGCTGATCGGCTCGATCTCGCTCAAGGGCGCGCGCATCGACGACGTGCAGCTGGCGAAGTACCGCGAGACGATCGACCCCAAGAGCCCGCCCGTTCCTGTGCTGTCGCCGGTCGGCAGCAAGCATCCCTACTACGCCGAGTTCGGCTGGTCGGCGTCGGATTCCGCGGTCAAGGTGCCGGGCCCCGACACGATGTGGACGGCCGACGCCACGACGGTGGCGCCGGGTAAGCCGGTCAAGCTCACCTGGGACAATGGCCAGGGTCTGATCTACGGCCTCACGGTCTCGATCGACGAATTCTTCATGTTCGACGTGAAGCAGAGCGTCGAGAACAAGTCGGACAAGCCGGTCACGCTCTTCCCGTGGAGCCTCGTCGTGCGCTACGGCGAGCCCACCTACGAAGGCATGTACATCCTCCACGAGGGTCCGTACGGCGTCTTCAACGGCACGCTCAAGGAGTTCAGCTACTCGGACTTCAAGGGCAACAAGCAGCAGAAGATCAACACGACCGGCGGCTGGCTCGGCATCACCGACAAATACTGGATGGCGACGCTGATCCCCGACCAGAAGGCGAAGGTCGATGCGTCGATCAAGCAGACCGGCTCTGGCGCCGATCTGAAGTACCAGATCGACTATGTCGGCGGTGGCGTCACTGTGGCCCCGAACGGCAATGCCGTGACGGACGCCAAGTTGTTCGCGGGCGCCAAGATCGTACGGGTGATCTCCGACTACGAGACGAAGTACGGCATCGAGAAGTTCGATCTCACGATCGATTGGGGCTGGTTCTCCTTCTTCACGCGCCCCCTGTTCTGGCTGCTCGAGTGGCTCTACGTGCACCTCGGCAACTTCGGCCTGGCGATCCTGTCGCTGACCGTCATCGTCAAGCTCGTGTTCTTCCCGCTGGCCAACAAGTCCTACGCGGCGATGAGCAAGATGAAGGCGCTGCAGCCGGAGATGGAGAAGCTCAAGGAGCGCTACGGCGAGGATCGCCAGCGCATGAACCAGGAGCTGATGCAGCTCTATCGCCGTGAGAAGGTGAATCCCGCGGCGGGCTGCCTGCCCATCCTTGTCCAGATCCCCGTCTTCTTCGCGCTCTACAAGGTGCTCTACACCACCATCGAGATGCGCCATCAGCCGTTCTACGGCTGGATCAAGGATCTCTCCGCACCCGATCCGCTGACCATTCTCACGGGCTTCGGCTTCCTGCCCTGGCACGTGCCGGAGTTCTTGGCGTTCTTCAACATCGGCCTGTGGCCCATCATCATGGGCGTGACGATGTACCTGCAGCAGAAGCTGAACCCGCAGCCGACCGACCCGGTCCAGGCGCGCGTGTTCCAGTTCCTGCCCATCCTGTTCACCTTCATGCTGGCGCCGTTCGCGGCCGGCCTGGTGATCTACTGGGCCTGGAGCAACATCCTGTCGATCGCGCAGCAGTACTACATCATGCGTCGCCACGGCGTGCCGGTCGGCGGCGGCAAGGTGCCGGTGCCGGCGACCGCACCGGCGGCCCCCGTCGCCGAGAAGAAGAGCGGCAAGGGCGGCAAGAAAGGCTAGCGATGGCCGAGCGCCCGCCTGAAGAGATCGAGGCGGCGCGCAAGCTCTTCGCCGGTCCTTGCGAGTTCGTCTCGGGCGCGGCGTCGGTCGAGTCGCTGCCGCCGGCGACGCGGCCGGAGGTTGCGTTCGCCGGGCGCTCCAATGTCGGCAAGTCGAGCCTCGTCAACGCCCTCACCGGCCGCCGTACGCTCGCGCGCGTGTCGGCCAAGCCCGGCCACACCCGGCAGGTCAACTTCTTCGATCTTGCGGAGCGGCTGCTGCTGGTCGACCTGCCGGGTTACGGCTTCGCCCAGGTTTCGCGGTCGATGAAGGAGACGTGGCAGGACCTCGCTTCCGCCTACCTGCGCGGGCGTCCGACGCTGAAACGCGTCTCCCTGCTGATCGACTCGCGCCACGGCGTGAAGGAGAGCGACAGGGAGACGATGCGCAATCTCGATAGCGCCGCCGTGTCCTATCAGCTCATCCTGACCAAGGTCGACCAGCTCAAGGCCTCCGACGTGCCGCGCGCGATTGCGGCCGCCGAGGCCGTCGCGCGCAAGCATGGTGCTGCGCATCCAGAAGTCCTGCCGACCAGCAGCGAGACCGGCTTCGGCATCGCCGAGCTTCGCGCCGAGCTCATGGCGGTCGCTGCGGCCTAGGCCGCGTCGTGGAAGATGATGCCCAAGGTGAAGCGCTCACCGTCCCGCAGGCTCGACACGCCGTGGCGCATCGCGGTCCGATGCCAGCCGCGCGCCCCCTTCGACGGGCGCTCGTTCACCGCGAAGACCACGGCATCGCCCTGCTCGAGCGGGACGACTTCGCCGTGCGACTGCATGCGTGGTCGCTGCTCCACCAGCATGAACTCGCCGCCGGAGAAATCCTTGTCCGGCCGACTGAGCAGGATCGTCGCCTGCAGCGGGAAGACCAGCTCGCCGTAGAGGTCGCGGTGCAGGCAGTTGTAGTCGCCCGCCCCGTAGCGCAGGAGCAGGGGCGTCGGCCGCTTCTGGCCGCCCTCGTGGCATTCCCGTAGCCAGCCCTTCAGGGTCGCTGGGAAGCGCTTGGGAAGCCCGAGCCGCTCGTTCCAGAGATTCGCGACCCGTGCGAGCTCGGGGTAGAGCGCCTGTCGGAGCCGCTCGACCGGCTCGGGCAACGGATAGGCGAAGTACTGGTACTCGCCCTGCCCGTAGCCGTGGCGCTGCATGACGATGTGCTTGCGGAAGCGCGGCTGCTCGGGCCACAGCGCGGCCAGCGCCTGGCACTCGGCCGGGCCGATCAGGTTCCGCACGACGGCGAAGCCGCGGGCGTCGAGGGCGTCTTGGTCGATCATCCGGACATCCTGCCGCGGGCCTGGCGCTTCTTCTATCCGCGGCCCGCCTGATATATGATGCCGCCTTAGCCCTTTCCCTGCGCGGGAGAGGGCTTTTGCCCACCTAGGCACCAGCGGACGGGACAAGAGAAATGGCCGAGCCGGTTCAGACCGACAAGGAACAGAGGCGGCTCATCCGCATGGCGGAGACCATCTCCAAGGCCCTGCCGTACATGCGTCGGCACAACGACGCCACCTTCGTGGTGAAGTACGGCGGCCACGCCATGACCGACCCGAAGCTCGGCGACCTCGTCGCACGCGACGTCGTGCTGATGAAGCAGGTCGGCATGAACCCGATCGTGGTCCATGGCGGTGGCCCGCAGATCAACAAGATGCTGGAGCGGGTCGGCCTCAAGAGCACCTTCGTGAACGGCCTGCGCGTCACCGATGCCGCGACCATGGAGATCGTCGAGATGGTTCTCGCCGGTTCGATCAACAAGGCGATCGTGGCCGATATCAACGAATGCGGCGGCATCGCCGTCGGCATCTGCGGCAAGGACGGCAACCTGATCCTGGCCAACAAGGTCACGGAGATGCGCGACCCCAAGACCGGCGAGCTCCTGAAGGTCGACCTCAAGCAGGTCGGCGAGCCGGCCAAGATCAACGTCATGGTGCTGGAACAGCTCCGCCGCGCCGACGTGATCCCGGTGGTCGCGCCGATCGGCTTCGGCGTGAACGACGAGCTCACCTACAACATCAATGCCGACACCTCGGCCGGCGCCATTGCCGGCGCCATGAAGGCCAAGCGGCTCCTGTTCCTCACCGACGTGCCGGGCGTGCTCGATAAGAACGGCCAGCTCATCAACGACATGACGGTCGACCAGGCGCGCGCCCTGATCGCCGACGGCACGATCTCGGGCGGCATGATCCCCAAGGTCGAGAACTGCATCGACGCCGTGAATTCGGGCGTCGAGGCCGCCGTCATCATGGACGGCCGCGTGCCCCATGCCCTGCTGCTCGAGGTCTTCACCGAGGCCGGCGTCGGCACCATGGTGACGCGCAACTAGCCGGCCGATGGCCTTGAAAAGCCCCATTTCACTCAATATCTAGGCCCGATGGCACTCCTGCCCATCCTCACGGCGCCCGATCCGCGCCTCAAGAAGAAATCCAAGCCGGTCGACCAGGTCGACGCCGAGGTGCGTCAGCTCATGGATGACATGCTGGAGACGATGTACGACGCGCCCGGCATCGGGCTGGCGGCGCCGCAGGTCGGCGTGCTGAAGCGCGTCATCGTCCTCGACATCGACCGTGAGGACACCAAGACCGGCCCGCTGTTCATGGCCAATCCCGAGATCATCGAAGCCTCGGACGAGGATGTCTCCTATGAGGAAGGCTGCCTGTCGGTGCCGGAGCACTATTCGGACGTCGTGCGCCCGGCCAAGGTGACGGTCCGCTACCTCGACCGCGACGGCAAGAGCCAGGATCTTGCGGCCGAGGGCCTGCTCGCGACCTGCCTGCAGCACGAGATCGACCATCTCGATGGCGTCCTGTTCATCGACCATATCTCGGCGCTCAAGCGGAACATGATCCTGCGCAAGCTCCTGAAGGCGCGTAAGGAGAAGGAGCGCGACGAGGCTGAAGGCAAGCCGGCCAAGGCCCAGGATCCGGAGCACGCGCTCTAGGCGGCGGCACGGTTATTGCGGTGTTCCCGGTGCTTCAGCCCGGGAGACTCCGCCGATGACACCCCAGCAGATCGACCTCGTTCAGACGAGCTTCAAGAAGGTCGTGCCGATCGCCGCCACGGCCGCTGACCTGTTCTACGACCGCCTGTTCGAGATCGCGCCCGACGTGCGGCCGATGTTCCCGCAGGACATGAAGGAGCAGAAGGTTAAGCTCATGAGCATGCTGGGCACCGCCGTCGGCAGCCTGCACAAGCTCGACACGATCCTGCCGGCGGTGAAGGCGCTGGGCGAGCGCCACAAGGGATACGGGGTGACCGCGGCGCACTATGCGCCGGTCGGCGCCGCCCTGCTCTGGACCCTGGAGAAGGGTCTCGGATCCGACTTCACGCCGGAGGTGAAGGCGGCCTGGACCGAAACCTACACGGCTCTGGCCGGTGTCATGACCGGCGCCTGAGCGTCAGTCGATCAGCTTGCCGTCGGCGTCGAAGAACGGATACGGCCCATCGTAGTCGCCGATGACGGCGGTGTGCGTGATGAGTCTGCCGTCGTTCCACCAGTGCAGCATGAATCCCGGCGGCTCCATGCGGAAGCAGCTCGGCGCCGCGGGATCGATGTCGAGCGCCACCTGATGCGCGGGACTGGGGCAGGTGAGCGCCGGCCGACCGCCGACCTGGGCGCGGATCGTGCGATGCAGGTGGCCGCACAGGATGAGCTCGACCTGCTTGTGCCTCTCCATGACGGCCGCGAAGCCGTCGCGGCCCTCGAGGCCGATCTTGTCCATGTGGCCGATGCCGGTGACGAAGGGCGGATGATGCATCAGCACCAGCGTCGGCGCGTCGGGCTTCGCCGCCAGCGTCCGGTCGAGCCAGTCGAGCCGCTCGGCGCAAAGCTCGCCACCGCCCTGGCCGGGGATCAGGGTGTCCAGCCCGACGATGCGCAGCGGATACTCGTCGATCGCGAACTGCAGGAACTTGCCCGTCGACGGCAGGTAGCCGCCGCTGCGGAAGGCGTCGCGCATGGCGTCGCGTTCGTCGTGGTTGCCAGGAATGGCGATGATGCGCTGGCGGATCGGCGCCAGGATCGACTTCAGGTGCTCGTACTCCTCCGGCCGGCCGAGATCGACCAGGTCGCCGGTCAGCAGCACGATGTCGGGTTGCTGCTCGAGCGCCAGCAGCTCCTGCACGCAGCGCTCCAGCATCGCGGCGGTATCGACCTTCTTGTAGGCGAGCTTGCCCGGCAGCTTGATATGGGTGTCGGTGATCTGTGCGATCAGCATGGCAATATCCTCACAAGACGAGCAGGCCGCGCGGGTCGATGGCGAGCCGCACCGCTTCCCCGTGGCTGAAGTCGCGCCGCGCCGTGCTCTCGATCACCAGCGGCCGCGCCTCGCCCACCTCGACGAAGAGCCGCGTGCGGTCGCCGAGGAAGAACGCCGCCGCCACCGTGCCCTGTAGGCCCGTCACCTCGCCGCTCTCCGCGACGCGGATATCCTCGGGGCGGAACAGGATCTCCGTGGCCGTCGCGGGCGCTCCGGCCCAGGGCAGGCTGCCCGCGCTACAGGCGAAGACGCCATCCTTCGTGGTCCCGGTCAGGCGGTTCATCGTGCCGATGAATTCGGCGACGAAGCGCGTGGCCGGGCGCTGGTAGATCTCGCGTGGCTTGCCGATCTGGGCGACGCGGCCGTGCTCCATGACCACGATGCGGTCGCCGAGCGCCATGGCTTCGGCCTGGTCGTGCGTGACATAGATTGCGGTGATGCCAAGCGAGCGCAGGAGCTTGTCGATGTCGAGGCGCAGCGTGTCGCGCAGCTTGGCATCGAGTGCCGTCAGCGGTTCGTCAAGCAACAGCGCCCGTGGCCGCACGGCGATGGCGCGGGCGAGCGCCACGCGCTGGCGCTGACCGCCCGAGAGCTGGTCGATGCGACGGTCCGCCAGCTTGGTGATCTGCATCATGCCCAGCATCTCAGCTACGCGTGCCTTGACCGCTGCGTCGGGCGTCTTGCGGATGCGCAGGCCGTAACCGATGTTCCCGGCGACCGTCATGTTGGGGAACAGCGCGTAGGACTGGAACACCATGCCGACGTTGCGCTGCTCGATGGGGAGGTGCGTGACGTCCTCGCCGTCGAACAGGACCCGGCCGCCTGCGTCGGGCTCCTCTAGCCCGGCGATGATGCGCAAGGTCGTCGTCTTGCCGCAGCCCGAGGGCCCGAGGAACACGACGGTCTCGCCGGCCTCGATGGCGAAGTCGAGTGGCTCGAGCGCTTTCGTGCCGTCGGCGAAGGTCTTGGCACAATTCTCGAGCGCGATGGCGAGCGGCTTGCTTGCTTCGGTCATTGGTCCGTTTCCTCCGCCACGAACTTGGCCGGGCGCGGCTTGGCGAAAGCCTGCAGCGCCAGCAAGAGCGGCATGATCATCAGGAAGAACACCAGCGTGTAGGCGCTGCCGACCTCCAGCCGCAGCGACGCGTAGGCATCGGCGAGACCCACAGGCAGCGTCTTGGTGAACGGCGTGTGCAGCAGCCAGGTCATGTTGAACTCGCCCATCGAGAGCGTCACCACCATCAAGGAGCCGGCGAGAATGCCGGCGCGGCAGTTGGGCAGCACGATGTCGCGGAAGCGCGGCCAGAAGCCGGCACCCAATGAGGCGGCGCCTTCCTCCAGCGTCTTGAGATCGATGGCGCTCAGCACGGCCAGCACGCTGCGCACCATGAATGGCAGGGTGAACAACACATGGCCGACGAGGATGAAGCCCCACGAGGTGCGGAAGCCCGAGAGGCTGCCATAGGTGACGATCAGGGCGAGCGCGGTCGCGAGGCCGGGCACCGCCACCGGCATCACCAGCAACTCCTCGATGGCGCGGGTCAGCGCGTTCTGACGCTTGGCCAGCACGTAGGCCGTCGGCACGCCCAGGACCAGCGTGACGACCAGGCAAGCCAGTGACAGGCCGATGGAGAGGAAGATCGTGTCGCGATAGCCGTTCCAGACCTCGAAGACCCACTTCAGGGTGAGGCCGCTCTCGATGCCGATGAAATAGTTCACGGTGAGGCCTGCCATGATCGACAGCACGACAGGCACGATCAGGAACGCGCTGACCAGCAGCGTGAAGCCGAGCTGGAGGTAGAAAAGGCCACGATGCTTCATCTCAGCCTGCCGCCGCCACGGTGGAACCGGCGGCCGTACGTGCGATCGCCAGCACCAGCCAGGTGACGATGCCCAGCACGAAGCTCAGCGCTGCTGCCATGGCGATGTTCGCCGACAGGGTGAACTCGGTGTAGATCACCATCGGCAGCACGTTGATCTTGGCGGCGAGCGTGAAGGCGGTACCGAACGCGCCGACGGCGGTGGCGAAGCAGATCGCGCCGGCCGAGATGAAGGCGGGCTTCAGGCCCGGGATGATGACATCCAGCGCGACGCGCCACGGCGAGGCGCCGAGCGAACGGGCGGCCTCTTCGAGCTTGGGGTCGAGCTTCTCGGCGGCAGCCATCACGGTGAGGATGGTGCGCGGGATGGAGAAATAGACGTAGCCCATGAACAGGCCAGCCATTGTGTAGGCGAACACCAGCTTCTCGCCCGTGAGCGCCTGCGTGACCTGGCCGATCAACCCCTGGCGGCCGGCCAGCATGATCACCATGAAGCCGATCACGACGCCGGGGAATGCGAGCGGAAAGGTCAGCATCGCCACGAGGGCGCCGTTGCCGGGAAACTTGTGGCGCTGCAGGAAGACGCCGGCGATGCCGCTGATGATCAGCGTGGCCACGGTCGTCGCCGTCGCCACGCCGAGCGTCGAGACCAGGCTGCTGAAATAGTGCATGTCGGTCAGGATCGCGGCATAGGCCGCCCAGCCCGTCTTGCCACTGCCGCCGATGAAGAACAGGCGTGCCATGGGCAGCAGGAAGAAGGCCGCGAAGAAGATGCCGGCCGGCAACAGGAGAAGGATCAGTCGGCGGACTTCGTGCCGCATGCGAGGTCGTTCCTCAGACGAGCATCGACGGGACGGCTTCGTGGCCGTCCCGTCGCGCCTTCGATGGTGCCGTGTCGGTCAGTTCACTTCCTTGCGGTAGCGCTCGACGATCTGCGGCTGCGCCTTCGCGAGGCTCTTGAGATCGACCGGCTTGGCGCGGGCATATTCCGCGTCGGGCAGGAACTTGGCCTTGGCCTCGGCCGAGAGCCTGTCGGCGAAAACGGGGCGCAGGTAGGCGTTGCCCCACATCGCCTGGCTGTCGTCCGAGAGCACGAAGTCGAGCACCTTCTTTCCGTTGTCCGGGTTCGGTCCCTTGTTCACCAGGCCCATCACGTAGGGAAACACCAGCGTGCCCTCCTTCGGTATGACGAACTGCACCGGCGCCTTGTCGGTGTACTGGCCGCGATAGGCGTTGAAGTCGTAGTCGAGCAGGATCGGGATCTCGCCCGAGATGACGCGGGCGTAGGAGGTCTGCTTCGGCACGATCGGCTGGTTCTTCGCGAGTTCCTTGAAGAACTTGATGGCCGGATCGAGGTTGTCGTAGGTGCCGCCGAGCGCGAGGTTGATCGCCATGACGCCGAGCTGGCCGACCGCCGCAGAGGTCGGATCGAGATAGCCGACCAAGCCCTTGTATTCGGGCTTCAGGAGATCGGCCCAACTCTGCGGCACCGGCTTGTTGCCGAGCGCCGCCTTGTTCACGAACAGACCGAGCGTGCCGGAGTGGATCGTGAACCAGTTGCCGTCGGGATCCTTGAGGTCGGCCGGGATCTTCTCCCAGTTCTTCGGCTTGTAGGGCGTCAGCACGCCGGCGTCCTTGGCCGGATCGGCCGCGATGCCGCCGAGGTAGGTGACGTCGGCCACCGGGTTGGCCTTCTCCGCGATCAGCGCGGCGATCGCCTGGCCGGAGTTCTTGTTGTCCGGCGGCACCTGGATGCCGAGCTTGGCCTGGATGGCCTTGAGCTGCGAGCCCCAGTCGGCCCATTCCGGCGGGCAGTTGTAGCAGACGGCGCGCTGCTGGGCGGCGGCATCCGTCACGTTCGTCAATGCGGCGATGCCGAGTGCGGCGGCGATTGCGAGATGTTTCAACATGGGATCAGCCCCTCCTTGTTTGACTCGTTGAACCGTTTGAAACCACGTCGTCGGACCAGAAGACGAGACGCACGCCGGCATCGCGCAACTGCTGGGCGATGGCGGCAGGAACCGGGCGATCGGTGAACACGACGCTCGCCTCGGCGACATGGCCGCCGCGCACGGTGGCGCCGCGGCCGAACTTGGAATGATCGAGGACCAGGAAACGCTGCCGGCAATGCTGGGCCAGCTCGCTGCGCATCGTGACCTCGTCGGTGCTGAAGTCGAGCAAGGTGC
>SCVT01000189.1 GCA_004296815.1 Reyranella sp.
ACTTCACGGTCGGGCCGACGCTGAACGTGCCGGTGTCGGGCTTGTCCTGACCGGTGATCATCTTGAACAGCGTCGTCTTGCCCGCACCGTTGGGGCCGATGACGCCCACGATGCCGCCGGGCGGCAGCTTGAAGGAGAGGTTGTCGATCAGCAGCCGGTCGCCGAAGCCCTTGGAGATGCCCTCGGCCTCGATGACGTGGTCGCCGAGGCGGGGGCCGGCCGGGATCACGATCTGCTGCGAGTCGAGCGTCGCCTTCTGCTCCTCCTCGACCATCTGGTTGTAGGCCGCGATACGCGCCTTGCTCTTGGAGCGGCGCGCCGAGGGGCTGGTGCCCATCCATTCGAGCTCGCGCTGCATGGTGCGGCGACGGGCGTCGGCGGTCTTCTCTTCGAGCTCCAGACGCTTGTCCTTCTGCTTCAGCCAGGACGAGTAGTTGCCTTCCCACGGGATGCCGGCGCCGCGGTCGAGCTCGAGAATCCAGCCAGCGACGTTGTCGAGGAAGTAGCGATCGTGGGTGACGGCCACGACGGTGCCGGGGAACTCCGCGAGATGGCGCTCCAGCCAGGCCACCGACTCGGCGTCGAGATGGTTGGTCGGCTCGTCGAGCAGCAGCATGTCGGGCTTGGAGAGCAGCAGGCGGCAGAGCGCCACGCGGCGCTTCTCGCCGCCCGAGAGCTTGTCGACGGCGGAGTCGGACGGCGGGCAGCGCAGCGCGTCCATCGCGATCTCGACGGTGCGGCCGAGATCCCAGCCGTTGCCGGCGTCGATCTTCTCCTGCAGCTCGGCCTGCTCGGCGATCAGCTTGTCCATGTCGGCATCGGGATCGGAGAAGGCGTTGGACACTTCCTCGAAGCGCGCCAGCGCCTTGGCCATGTCGCCGGCGCCGTCCATGACGTTGCCCAGCACGTCCTTCTTGGCATCGAGCTGCGGTTCCTGCTCGAGGAAGCCCACCTTCACGCCCTCGGCCGCCCAGGCCTCGCCGGTGAAGCTGTCGTCCTTGCCGGACATGACCCTGAGCAGGGTCGACTTGCCCGAGCCGTTGAGGCCCAGCACGCCGATCTTGGCGCCCGGCAGGAAGGACAGCCAGATGTCCTTGAGGACCTGCTTGCCGCCCGGGAAGGTCTTGTTCAGACCCTTCATCACGTAGATGTACTGGTAAGAAGCCATCTTAATCCCTTTGTGTGGCGAGCTTGTAGCGGCCCTGCCGACGGGGTTCAATGACGGGAGGGAGAAACGCGCACGTATGCTGGCGGAACCAACCGTCCTCGCTCTGTCGCTGGCCTATCTCGGGCTGCTGTTCGCCGTGGCCTATTTCGGCGACCGGTACGCGCGCGACTGGTCGTCGAGCTCGGTGGCGCCGGCCGTCTACGGCCTGTCGCTGGCGATCTACTGCACGTCCTGGACCTTCTACGGCGCCGTCGGCCGCGCCTCGACCTCGGGGCTCGATTTCATCCTGATCTATACCGGTCCGGCGCTGGTCGTGACGCTGGGCTACCCGATGCTCGCCAAGATGGTGCGGGCGGCCAAGCGCCACAACGTGACCTCGATCGCCGACTTCCTGGCCTCGCGCTACGGCAAGAGCCGCGCCGTCGGCGTCACCGCGACCCTGTTCGCCACCCTGGGTGTCCTGCCCTACATCGCGCTGCAGCTCCAGGCCGTCTCCTCGTCGTTCCGTGCCATCGCCGAGCCGACGCCGTGGACCAACGGCCAGCCCGGCGTGGTGCACACCGACACCTCGCTGATCGTTGCCGCCCTGATGGCGCTGTTCACCATCCTGTTCGGCGTGCGCAACGTGCAGGCCTCCGAGCAGCACCGCGGCATGATGCTGGCCATCGCCTTCGAGTCGGTGGTGAAGCTCCTGGCGCTGCTCGCGGTCGGGCCTTTTGTGCTGTGGTTCCTGTTCGACGGGCCGTCCGACATGATGGCGCGTCTCGCAGAGGCGCCGCAGCTCGCCGAGCGTCTGACGCGCGAGGGCTCGCCGCTTACCTGGGTGGCGATGTCGCTGCTCTCGGGGCTGGCCTTCCTCTGCCTGCCGCGCCAGTTCCACGTCGCCGTGGTCGAGCACGACCATCCCGCGAGCCTCAAGACGGCGCGCTGGATGTTCCCGATCTACCTCGTGCTCATCAACCTGTTCGTGGTCCCGATCGCGGCGGCCGGCCTGCTGCTGCTCGGCCCCAAGGTCACCCCCGACCTCTACGTGCTGCAGCTGCCGCTCGCCGCCGGCCATAGCTGGCTGTCGGCCTTCGTCTTCATCGGCGGTCTCTCCGCGGCGACCTCGATGGTCATCGTGGCCTGCATGGCGCTCTCGGGCATGATCGGCAACGAGTTGGTGATGCCCTACCTGCTCAGGCGCCAGGCCGGTGTGGCGCGCGACATGGGCCCGCTGGTCGTGTTCGTGCGCCGTGCCGCGGTCGTGCTGATCCTGATGGCGGGCTACTCCTACGAGCGAATCATCTCGGGCTACCTGCCGCTCGCCTCGATCGGCCTGATCTCCTTCTGCGCCGTCGCCAACTTCGCGCCCGGGCTGATCCTCGGCCTCTACTGGCGACGCGCCCACCGTTTCGGAGTCGTCGCGGGCCTCGCCGGCGGCTTCGTCGTCTGGCTCTATGCGCTGCTGTTGCCGAGCCTGCGCCAGAGCGGCGGCGGCGGGGTGGTGGCGCCGCTCAAGCCCTACCTGCCGGCGCCGCTCGCCGAACTCGATCCCGTGCTGCAGGGCTTCCTGGTCGGCGTGGCGGTCAACACGCTGCTGCTGGTCGTGGTCTCGCTGCTCGCCCGCCCGATCGCGCGCGACCGCGAGCAGGCCAACGCCTTCGTGCTGGGCGCCGACCGGTCGGGCGAGGGTGCCGAGCCGCCGGTGCGCCAGGCGCCAGCCGACGCCGCACGCGTCGAGGAGCTGCGCCAGCTGCTGGCGCGCTTCGTCGGCGTCGAGCGCGCCGCCCGTGCGCTGTCGGGAGAGCTCTCGATCGATGCGGCGCTCACCCGCACCGAGCGCGTGCTGTCGGGCACGCTCGGGGCGGCCTCGGCCCGCGTCATCGTCGCGGCCTCCGGCCGGCGTGGGCGGCTGCTGCCGCGCAGCGCCCGTGCCATCATCGACGAGGCGTCCGAGGCGATCCGCTACAACTACGAGATCCTGCGCAATACGCTCGACCATGTCGGCATGGGCATTGCCGCCTTCGACCGCGAGGGCAGGCTCGAGATCTTCAACGAGAGGTTCGCGGCCCTGCTGTCGCTCGACGATGATGCGGTGGCGGTCGGCGCCTCGCCGCGCGAGTTCGGCGCCACCGCCGATCTGGTGGCGCTGCTGCGGCGGCCCGAGGCGCCGCAGACGCACGAGATCGCCACGCGCGAGGGCCGGGTGATCGAGCTGCGGCTCGACCCGTTGCCCGAGGGTTTCGTCGCCACCTGCAACGATGTGACGGCGCGCGTGCACACCGCCCAGCAGTTGCGCGACAGCGATCGGCAGCTCCGCCGCTCGGCCGAGACGCTGGAGCAGCGCGTGGTCGAGCGTACTGCCGAGCTCGAGGCGAGCCGCGCCGAGGCCGAGGCCGCCAACCTCGGCAAGACGCGTTTCATTGCCGCCGCCAGCCACGACCTGCTGCAGCCGCTGCATGCCGCGCGCCTCTTCACCGCGGCGATGATCGACCGCGAGCCCGGCAACGATCTCGGCGGCAAGATCGACGCGAGTCTCGGCGCCGTCGAATCGCTGCTCGACGCGCTCCTCGACATCTCCAAGCTCGATGCCGGCGCCTTCAAGCCCGAGAAGCGGCCGTTCGCGCTGCAGCCGCTGTTCGACTCGCTGGCCACCGCCTTCGCGCCGATGGCCGCCCGCCGGGGCGTCGAGCTGGTGGTGGCGCCGACCCGCGCCTTCGTCGACACCGATCCCGCCTTCCTGCGCCGCATCCTGCAGAACCTGCTGTCGAATGCGCTTCGCTACGGCAAGGCCGAGGGTCGGCCGGGGCGGGTGCTGCTGGGCTGCCGCCGCGTGGGAGACTCGCTGCGCATCGAGGTGCGCGACAACGGTCCCGGCATCTCCCCCGACAAGCAGGCGCTGATCTTCGACGAGTTCGTGCGCCTGCAGCCCGAGGACGACGGGCCGCGCGAGGAGCGGGGCCTCGGCTTGGGGCTCGCCATCGTCGACCGCATTGCGCGCATGCTCGAGCTTCCGGTGGCACTCGCCTCGGCGCCGGGCCGCGGCTCGACCTTCTCCATCACCGTGCCGCGCGTGGCGGCGGTGGTGGCCGCCCCGGTGCCGCCGCCGGTACCGCAACCGCTGCTGTCGATCGAGGCGGAGAGCTTCGTGCTCTGCCTCGACAACGAGGCTCGGGTGCGCGAGGCGATGGCGGCGCTGCTCGGCGGCTGGGGCTGCCGTGTCGCCACGGCGGCGAACGAGGCCGAGGCGCTGGCGGAGGTCGAGCGTGCCGGGCGACTGCCCGACCTCGTGCTGGCCGACCTCCATCTCGACGAGGGGCCTGACGGACTGGAGATCGTGGACGCGCTGCGCAAGCGATGGGCGCGCACCGTGCCGGCGGCCCTGGTCACGGCCGACCGCGACCCGACGCTCCGCCTGCGCGCACGGGCACGACAGGTCGAGCTGTTGCACAAGCCGGTGAAGCCGGCATCGCTGCGGGCGCTGCTGCGTCTGCGCAGCTCGGCGGCGGGTCGCCTTACGGCCTGACCGGGTCGGTTGCGGGAAGGGCGAGGCCGCGCGCCTCGATCACCGCCTGGGTGCGTGAGCGAACGCCGAGCTTGCGCAGGATCACCGTCACGTGCGCCTTCACCGTGGCCTCGCCGACGCCGAGCTTGTGGGCGATCTGCTTGTTCTGGTCGCCTTGCACCATGAGGGCGAGCACGCGCCACTGCTGCGGTGTGAGCTGGGCGGCGCGCTGGGCGAAGGTGTCGGTCGAGACGGCCTCTGGCGGCGCGAAGATCTCGCCGTCGAGCACGGCGCGGACGATGCCGGCGATCTCCTCGAGCGGCGCCGACTTGTCGATATAGGCGGAGGCGCCGAACTCGTAGGCGCGGCGCACTACCGAGGCCTCGCGCGCCGCCGACACGACGATGATCGGCACTGTCGGATGCTCCGACCGCAGGCGGGCGAGACCGGTAAGCCCGTCCATGCCAGGCATGTCGAGATCGAGCAGTACGGCGTCGGTCTCGGGTTCCTTGTCGAGGGCGGCCTGTGCCTGTCCGAGCGTGCCGGCCATGGTGAAGCGGGCGCCGGCGAAGGTCTGGCCGAGCGCCGACGCCAGCGCGTCGCGCACCATCGGGTGGTCGTCGGCTACGAGGAAGCGCTCGGCATCGGCCATGGTGGCAGGGTGGCCATCGCGACCGCGGGAATCAAGCTGCATGGCCCAGCGCCTTCCGCAGCGCATCGGCATCGAGGCGGCGGGGCAGGCGGTCCTTGAAGGAGATCAGGCCGAAGGTCACGGCGGCGGCGAGCACGGCGCGTTCCTCCTCAGCGTTCTTTGAGCGCGCCGGCACGTGCTCGTGAATCATGACGCCGGTGCGATGGCCCATCGCCTTGAGGTCGGGTCGATGGTCCGACGGCACGCCCGCGAACCGCGCGAGCAGGGCGGCGTGCCGGTCGCTCCAGCCCTCGGGACGATGGACGGGGGCGGGGTATTCGCCCAGTGCGCTGGCATAGACACGCAGCAGGCCGGGATCGATTTCCTCGCCGCCGTCGAGGTGGAACCGCACGATGACCATCATGTCAGCGGCGATCGCCGCAAAGGCCTCCCAGCGGCAAACGGCGAAGACCTCGTTGAACTTGGGATCGCCGAAGGCGGCCTGGCCGTACCAGGCCAGCGTGTTGCGTGAGAATTCGTAGGTCGAGCGCTGTGCGACGTACGATGCTTCGCCGCTGACGAAACGCGTGAGTTTGGCACGATCGCGTATGCGCTCGGGGAAGAGAAGGCTCGTCAGTCTTGTGAGCATCGTCATCCTTGTTCGCCGGACAGCCTGTGAATCCCTATTCGACTAAAGTAGGGGGTGCGTCAGATTGGCCGCGACTCATGCATGCTGTATATTCAGCCAGTCTGAGATCAAAGGCCAATCAAGAAGCAAGGCGCCCGACGAACTGGGTGATGGGGGAGTAAGCGTAAGCAAGCGGGGCCAACCCGACTCATCGCGACAGCTTGGCGTAGTGGCGCCTCCAACGCACCTTGGAGGAGCAAGAGCATGGCAGACGGCAAACTGACGGCCCAGCAACAGGCCGCATACTGGGACAAGACACGCGGACTGATGCTGGTGATCCTGGCAGCCTGGTTCGTGTTCAGCTTCCTCATCCACTTCTGGGCACCCCAGCTCAACAACATCCGCATTATCGGATTCCCGCTCGGCTACTACATGGCCGCGCAGGGTTCGCTGATCGCCTTCGTCCTGATGTGCGTCTGGAACGCCAGGGCGCAGGACAAGATCGATCGCGAATTCGGCGTCCAGGACGAATAAGGGGGAGAACCAACCATGGCTGCAATGCAGGGCGGGTTTCTCGCCAACCTCGGGCGGGTTTACGCCATCTACACCGGAGCCTTCGTCGGCTTCACGATTTTCATCGGCATCCTCGAGTTCATGGGCGTGCCGAACCGGATCCTCGGCTACCTCTTCATCTTCCTGACCCTCGGCGTCTACGCGCTGATCGGCTGGCTGGCGAGGACGGCGGAGGTCAACGAGTATTACGTCGCCGGACGAGTCGTGCCAGCCTTCTACAACGGCATGGCGACCGGCGCGGACTGGATGAGTGCCGCCTCGTTCATCGGCATGGCGGGCTCGCTCTACTTCGGCGGCTACGGCGGCCTCGCCTTCGTGCTGGGCTGGACCGGCGGCTACGTGCTGGTCTCGATCCTGATGGCGCCGTACCTGCGCAAGTTCGGCCAGTTCACGGTCCCGGACTTCTTCAGCGCCCGCTACGGCGGTAACATCGCGAGGTTCCTCGCGGTCATCGTGCTGATCACGGCCTCGTTCACCTACGTGGTGGCGCAGATTGTGGGCGTCGGCATCATCACCGCGCGCTTCCTCGACATCGGCTTCCAGGTCGCCTGCTTCGTCGGCCTCCTCGGCATCCTGCTCTGCTCGATGCTGGGCGGCATGAAGGCGGTCACGTGGACGCAGGTGGCGCAGTACATCATCCTGATCATCGCCTACCTGATCCCGGTCACGGTGCTGTCGGCCAAGGTCACGGGCGTTCCGATCCCGCAGATCATGTACGGCCAGGCGCTCGAGAAGATCGCGGCGTTCGAGAAGACCCTGAACGTGCTGCAGCCGCACACCGCGGCCTTCGTCGATGCCCAGGGCAAATACAGCCCGACGGCGATGTGGAACTTCTTCGCACTGATCCTCTGCCTGATGGTCGGAACGGCGTCGCTCCCGCACATCCTGATGCGCTACTTCACCACGCCGTCCGTCAAGCAGGCGCGCGACTCGGTGGCGTGGTCGCTGTTCTTCATCTTCCTGCTCTACTTTACGGCGCCGGCCTACGCGGCGTTTGCGAAGCTGGAAGTGTACCAGTCGGTGATCGGCCAGCCGATCGCCAAGCTGCCGGCCTGGGTTGCCTCGTGGGGCAGCATCGGCCTGGTCGGCGCCTGCGACGCGGCCAATGCCGCGACGCAGTTCGCGCTCTGCAAGGGCGTCACCGGCAACGGCGACGGCATCCTGCAGCTTAGCGAGTTCCGGCTGCATACCGACGCCGTCGTGCTGGCGACGCCGGAAATCGCCGGCCTGCCGTACGTCATCTCCGGCCTGGTCGCGGCCGGCGGTCTCGCCGCGGCGCTCTCGACCGCGGACGGGTTGCTGCTCGCGATCGCCAACGCGCTCAGCCACGACGTGTACTACAAGATGATCGACCCCAATGCCGAC
>SCVT01000190.1 GCA_004296815.1 Reyranella sp.
GTGCGATCCTCGGTGAGGCCGGCATCCTGCACGAAGCTCGCGTCGCGTCGGGCCTGCTCGATATCGAGTGGCTTGCCGTGCTTGATCTTCGGCGCGAGCTGATAGACGACCCAATGCGTCTCGGTGGGCGACACCGGCTCCAGGATGATCAGCATGGCGTGGCTCGAGAGGAAGCTCACATGCGTGTTGGGGAAGAGCTGGTGCACGTCGGTCAGCCGGCCCTGGACCTGCACGCCCCACTCCTCGCGCGGCAGGGATCGCAGCTTCTCGATACGGCGGAACGGGAAGACGATGCGCGAGTTGCGGCCGTGCAGCTCGACGACGTTCAGGTTGTCGTAGCCGTAAGGGTAGAAGCTCTGATTGTGCAGCGCCTTGATGTGATAGCCCTCCATCGAGGTCTCGCCAATCAGCTTCCAGTTGGCCTTGTCGTCGAACTCCAGCTTGTTGAACAACACCCAGTCCGGCGGCAGCAGGTCGGGCACGTCGGGCAGCGCGCCGTCGGAGAGCGGCGCATCCTGCGTGACGAATATGAGCCCGCCCTTCTCGTGCACCGTTACCGGCACCAGCCCGTGCGTTGCTTTGTCGAGCCCGGGAAAGCCGTCCTCGCCCGGGACGTGGCGCAGGCCGCCGTCGAGGCCGTAGGTCCAGGCATGGTAGGGGCAGGCGAAAGCCTTGGAGCAGCCCTCGCCCTCGGCGAGCTTCATGCCGCGATGGCGGCAGGCGTTGCGGAAGCCGCGCGCGACCCCATCGGTGCCGCGCACCACGAGGAGCGGCGTGCCGACCGTGGTGCGCGCAATCCACGAGCCGGGCTCGGGCAGTGCGGCCGAGGGGCAGAAGGCCATGGGCACGCGGCGCAGTACCTCGAGCTCCTGCGCGAAGCGCTCGGGCGAGGTGTAGTTCGCGGCGGGTTCGCGCCAGACGGTCGATCCCTTGTCGGTCGACTTCGAATCGATGTGGGAAAGAATGCGGTCGACCAGGGCGTGGTCGTCGAGGAGCGGCGGCATGATTTTTCGAGGTGTGGATAGCGGGCAATGGGAAACCACCCTTACCTACCATCTTCCGACGCTTTCAGACATTGCTTCGCAATGTCTTGTCGCTAGGCGGTCGGGCCGAAGGCCCGGCCCACCCAGGAGGGCATGATGGATTCGAGCGCGGCGGTCAGCTCCCCGGTGTCGAAGGGCTTGGAGATCATCGGCGCGGCGCGGTATTCGACCGGGATCAGCGAGAGGTCGCTCATGCCGGTCAGGAACAGGAACGGGATGCTTCTCGCGGTGAGCGCGTGGCAGACCGGCAGGCTGAGCACGCTCGCGAGGTTGAGATCGAGGACGGCGCCGTCGAGGGCCGCGCCGCGGGCGAGCGGCAGCGCCGCCTCAAGGTTGAGCGCCGGCCCGACCGGCACAAGCCTGCCGTCGCGCAGGAAGTCGCAGACCAGTTCGGCGAAGAGGTAATTGTCCTCGACCACGAGGATGCGGCCGCCCTTCCAACGTCGCCGTACCGGGGCGCCGCGCGCCTCCCCGACCGGATATTGCAGCCGCTCCATCTGGCCCCTCCGCCTTGGTTCCTCCCGTCAAGATTCTAATCCGCGCCGCACACAAGATGCTGTGACCAGCCCGTGGCCGTCGGGATGGAACCCGGGCGACAGCTCGCCCGTTCTCTTCCCAAGGTTCCACAATGCGGGAGAAGTCACATGGATCACGCGCGCACGGAGATGAAGGACAAGGCCGAGAAGCTGCGCAGCGCCAAGAAGGCCGCGGCCGCGCCCGAGGCGACGAAACGCGACGAAGCCGACCTGAAGATCATCGAACAGGAAGCGACGGCGCAGAAGCTCAAGATGAACCGGCAGACCGACAAGACGCCTGAGCCCCCCAAGAAGGGTGAGTCGGACGAGAAGAAGCTCGACCGCAAGCTCGACTCTGCGCTCAAGGACAGCTTCCCCGGCAGCGACCCGGTGTCGTTCGTCCAGGCCGCGCCGGTGCAACCCGAGGACGCGGAGCTGCCCGCGGTAAAGGTCGGCAACAAGGGATAGGCCGCCTTTCAGCTCGGCCATGCTAGCCTCCGTCGGGCATGACCCGACCCAAACGAGTCGTCATTTGCGGCGCCGGCGCGATCGGCGCCGCCACGGCTTATTTCCTCAGCGCCCACGGCGCGGCACCCATCGTGATCGAGCGCCATGAGGTGGCGGGCTCGGCCTCGGGCAAGTCCGGCGGCTTCCTGGCGCTCGACTGGTGCCGCGGCACGCCGGTCGACCGGCTGGCACGGCGCAGCTTCGCGCTGCATGCAGAACTCGCAGAAAGGCTCGCCAATCCCTGGGGCTACCGAAGACTCGAGACGTTCGGCGGCGTCGCGGCCGAAGGAAAGACCGCGCGCGGAGCGCGGCGGCCATGGCTCAGCGACAGCGTCGCGATCACGGGCCAGCTCGGCTCGCCCGACACCACGGCGCTGGTCGAGCCGCGCACCTTCACGACCGGCCTGCTGCGCGCCGCCGAGGCGCAGGGAGCGGAGGTGCGGCAGGGCACGGCGAGCGGCCTCGTGCGCGATGCCTCGGGTGCCGTACGCGGCGTGATCCTGGAAGACGGCGAGACGGTCGAAGGCGATGCCGTCGTGATCGCGATGGGTCCGTGGTCGGTCCTCGCCACGCGCTGGCTGCCCCTGCCCGCGGTCTACGGCTTCAAGGGCCATAGCCTGGTGTTCCACACCGGCGATGCCATCCCGGCCGAGGCGCTGTTCCTGGAATACGAGGAGGCGAGCGGCGAGGTGCTGACGCCCGAGATCTTCGCGCGCGCGGACGGCACGGTCTGGGCCTGCGCCGTGTCGAGCACGCCTGCCTTGCCGGTCGATCCCAGGCATGTCGCGGGCGACGATGGCGCCCACGAACGGCTGGAAGCGCTCTGCCGTGCGGTCTCCCCCGCCCTCGCCACAGCGCCGATAGTCGCGCGCCAGGCCTGCTTCCGGCCGGTGACGGAGGACGGACTGCCGCTGATCGGCGCGGTGCCGGAAGTGCCCGGCGCCTTCGTCGCCACGGGGCACAGCGTGTGGGGCATGCTGAATGCCCCGGCGACCGGCGAGGCGATGGCCGGGCTGATCCTCGACGGGGCCGCGACGCCCGTCGACGTGGCGCGTTTCGCACCGGGACGCCTGAAGCCGTTCCACGGGCTGCGCTGATTTCGACAATCCGGTAAGACACGGGTCATGACGACAGGTCATCCCGTCGAGCGCGCCGATTTCGGCCGCGTCTCGGTCTTCTTCGGCGCCAAGAACGGCAAGTACCCCGACGGCAACCAGGTGCTGGTGCGCGGGACCGACACGCGCGCGGCCTTCGACACGCCGGTGGTGGCCAACCATATCGGGCCCGAGTTCGACGCCACGGAGCTGGTCGTGCTGGGCCACGTGCACGAGGACCACATGGCGGGGCTGCATCGCCTGCCGGACGCCCCGGTGCACGTGCACGAGGCTGATGTCGCGGCAGCGCGGAGCTGGGACGGCTTCGCCGTGCACTACGGCAGCAGCCCCGAGCGCCTGCCGGGCATGCTGGAGAAGTTCCGCCAGGATTTCTTCTACGCGCCGCGCCCCGACGCCATCGCCTACGAGGACGGCGCCGTGTTCGATCTGGGCGGATCGCGGGTACGCGCGATCCATATGCCGGGTCACACGGCAGGTCATTGCGTGCTGCTGGTCGAGCCGGAGGGCGTGGCCTTCATCGGCGACATCGACCTCACGGGCTTCGGTCCCTACTACGGCGACGCGACCTCCAACCTCGGCGACTTCCGCCGCTCATTGGCGCGGCTGGCCGAGATTCCCGCCAAGGTCTGGGTGACCTCGCACCATCGCGGCGTCTACACCGACCGCGCACGCTTCCTGGAACATCTCGCCGCCTACGCCGCCAAGCTCGACGAACGCGAGGCAAAGCTGATGGGCTGGTTAGGCGAAGGAGCCGCGACGATCGACACGATGGTCGAGCGTCGTCTGCTCTACCCGCCGCATGCCACCTCGTCGTGGGTGAGCGAGGCCGAGACGCGCTCGATCACGCAGCATCTCGAGGAGCTGATCGCGCAGGGCCGCGTGACGGCGGACGACGGCCTGTATCGCCTGGCCTAGACGAAGCCGATCCAGCGGCCGGCCACCAGCACACCGAGCCAGAGCAGCAGCGAGAAAGCAGCCGCTGCTCGAGCGAAGCCTGCGATGCGATAGCGGAGCGCTATGTTGACGAGCGCCGCCGCGAGCAGCGCGCCCTTGATGAGGAAGGCCTCGTTCCCGAGATACTCGACCGGCTTGACGGTAAAGAGCCAGAACCCCGTCACGAGGGCGAGCGCCAGGCCCGTGGCGGCGGCGCGCGTGAGGAACGGCTCGATGACTGCCAGCGGCGCGCTGCGGAAGAAGCCCAGCAGCCTGAGATCGAGCGGCAGGATGGCGCCCACCAGCAGGCCGACGCCCAGTATGTGGGCGGCGCTGACCAGCAGGTAAGCGGTGCCGGAGCGCTGCAGCAGGACGGCGCCCGGCCAGGTACCGAGCGCCCCCATCAGCTCCTCTGGGAGCCACATCAGTTGGTGCGGATGCGCTCGGGATACATATCGTAGTTCTTGCCGGCGATCGTGATGCGCACCGCCTTCATGTGCAGCTTGGTCTTGTCGAGGTGGCGGTTCCCCAGCGCCACGATGGCATCGCCCGGCTTGGCCGAGGTGGCCGTGAAGCCGGAGCGCTCGGTCTGGTTGGGGTTGCCGAGGTCGACCAGCCACTCTTTGCCGTCGGCCGCGATGACCTGCAGCGAAGGATGCGGCGGCGCCATGGAGATCGACTTGATCTTCCCCTGCAGGGTCATCAGGTCGCCCTCGGCCCATGCCCAGCCATGGTGCGCGGCGGCCGGAAGCGCCGCGCCAGTGGCCGCGACGCCGAGGGTGGTCATCATAAAGCGACGTCGATGGAGAGCCGTCATATCGTCCTCCTCTAGCGTTCGAACTTGCCGGTGATCGCCGCCTTGGCGAGCGTGTTGAAATGGAGCTGGAAGCCCACGATCGCGGCCGAGGTGTCGGCGTTGACCGGCAGCGAGGCCTCCTTCACCGCAAAAACTGTGAAGACGTAGCGGTGCGGGCCGTGGCCCTGAGGCGGACAGGGCCCGCCGTAGCCCGGCGCGCCGAAGTCGGTGCGGGTCTGCAGCGCGCCTGCCGGCATCAGGCCGGCCTTGGGGTTGCCGGCGTCGAGCTTGAGCTCGGTCGTGCCGGCGGGGATGTTCACCACCACCCAGTGCCAGAAGCCCGAGCCGGTCGGCGCGTCGGGATCGAAGCAGGAGACGGCGAAGCTCTTGGTGCCCTCAGGCGCGCCCGACCAGCGCAGATGCGGCGACTTGTTGCCGCCACCGCAGCCGAAGCCGTAGTCGGCCGACAGGATATGGTCCATCGCGAGGGCCCCGCCCTCCTTGAAGCTGTCGCTCGCCACGCTGAATGCCATCGTCTTCTCCCTCTGGTCGAGGGAAGAGTGGACCGGCGACCGGTCCCGATGCAACGATGATCCACGCATGATCGACGAACTGCCGTTCCTCCAGCGCATCCGGCTGCGCCATCTCACCGAATATCGCTACAACCAGCCCGTCGAGTTCGGCCCGCACCGCGTCATGATGCGGCCGCGCGAGGGCCACGACATCCGGATCGTCGGCGGCCGGATCGAGATCGAGCCGGAGCCCACGATCCGCTTCCTGCGCGACGTCTACGGCAATTCGATCGCCATTCTCACCTTCGACAAGCCGGCCGACCGGCTGCGCCTGAACATCGAGGCCGAGCTGGTCTACATCCGCGACAGTCCGACCGAGGCTCTGATCGACCCGGCCGCGCGCTTCTTTCCTTTCCAATATCCGCCGCAGGAGCAGATCGAGCTCGTGCCCTACAGGCTGCCGAGCTACCCGTACGATTCGGCGACGTTGATCGACTGGCTGCAGGCCCTCTACCGGCCGGGCCAGCAGGTCGAGACGGCGGCGCTGCTGCAGGCGCTCAACCATCACATCTTCAAGTCCTTCGCCTATGCGCGGCGCGAGGAGATGGGCGTGCAGCTTCCCAGCGAGACGATCCGCAAGGGAAGCGGCTCGTGCCGCGACTTCGCGGTGCTGATGATGGAGGCGGCCCGGCACTGGGGCTTCGGGGCGCGCTTCGTCAGCGGCTACATCCAGATGGGCGAGGGCCAGCACGGTGCAACGCACGCCTGGACCGAGATCTACGTGCCGGGGGCCGGCTGGCAGGGCTACGACCCGACCAACGACAAGCCGGTCGGCCGCGAGCACATCGCCGTCGCCGTGGCGCGCGAGCAGGAGAAGGCCTCGCCGATCAGCGGAAGCTGGTTCGGCCCGTCCGGGGCCTTCGCCGGCATGGACGTGGTCGTCGAGGTGGCGCCGGCGTGAGTTCCGGATTTATGATGGGACCATGACGGACAAGCATGATCATGATCACGGGCACGACCATGGGCACGGCTCGGAGCTCGACGAGATGCAGCTGCGCGTGCGCGCGCTGGAGACGGTGCTGACCGAGAAGGGCTATGTCGACCCCAAGGCGCTCGACATCATCATCGAGGCCTACGAGAAACGGATCGGCCCGCATATCGGCGCCAAGGTCGTGGCCAGGGCCTGGACCGACCCCGGCTTCAAGCAGGCGCTGCTGGCCGATGCCAGCAAGGCGATCGGCACGCTGGGCCTCGAGCAGAAGGTGGGCGACCACCTGATCGCGCTCGAGAACACGAAGGACACGCATCACATCGTCGTCTGCACGCTCTGCTCCTGCTATCCGTGGGACGTGCTCGGCCTGCCGCCGGCCTGGTACAAGTCGGCGCCCTACCGGTCGCGCACCGTCA
>SCVT01000739.1 GCA_004296815.1 Reyranella sp.
GCGCCGCCGACGGCCAGCGCGTCGGATCGGTTGAGGATGAGGCTGGCATTGTTGGTGACGGCGCCGCTGCCCAGTGTGCCGCTTGTGCCACCATCGCCGACCTGCAGGGCGCCCGCCGAGATCGTCGTCGCACCGCTGTAGCTGTTGTTGCCGGTCAGCGTCGTCGTGCCGTTGCCGATCTGGGACACCGCCCCCGTGCCCGAGATCGCATTGGCGACCGACAGCGCATCGGAACGGTTGAACGACAGGCCGGCATTGTTGATCACGGCACCGCTGCCCAGCGTGCCGCTGGTGCCGCCGTCGCCGACCTGCAGGGCGCCCGCCGAGACCATCGTCGTCCCGCTGTAACTGTTGGCGGCGGTAAGGATGGTGGTCCCGGTACCGGCTTGTGTCAGCGAGCCTGTTCCCGAAACGACGTTGGCAACGGTGAGAGAGTCGGACCTGTTGAACGCGAGGTTCCCGTTGTTCACGACCTGCGCGGTCCCGAGGGTGCCCGTCGTGCCGCCGCTACCCACCTGGACCGTCCCCTGCCCGATGGTCAGCGTGCCGCTGTAGGTATTGGCGCCGGTGAGGGTTAGCGTTCCCGTGCCCTGCTTCTCCAGAGCGCCACTGCCCGACAGCATGCCCGACATCGTGAGCGCGCTGCTCTGGGTGTCGAGCGTGCCGCCGCCCGTACTGACCGCGAAGGTGCGGGCGCTCGAGAAGCTGTTCGTGAGCTGCAGCGTGCCGCCGTTGAACGTGACGCCGCCGCCCATGGCGCCCAGCTCGGCATCGGCACCGACCTGCACGATGCCGCCACCCAGCACCGTGCCGCCTGTATAGGTGTTGGTCCCGGTCAGCGTGACGGTGCCGCTGCCCAGGAAGCTCAACCCGCCGGTGCCGCTGATGTTGCCGCCGAAGGTGATGTCGTCGGACCGGTTGAACGCCAGCACGCCATCGTTGGTGACGTTGCCCACGATCGAGCCGGTCGTGCCGCCGTTGCCGATCTGCAGGGTGCCCGACGAGATGACGGTGCCGCCGCCATAGGTGTTGTCCGCCGTCAGGATCGTCGTGCCGCCGCCGACCTGGCTTACCGAGCCCGTGCCGGAGATGACGCTGGCGACGGTCATGGAGTTCGAGCGATTGAACACAAGGCTCGCGTTGTTGGTCACCGCACCGGTGCCCAGCGTGCCGGTCGTGCCGCCATTGCCGATCTGCAGGATGCCCGACGAGATGGTGGTCGTGCCGCTGTAGCTGTTGGCGCCGGTCAGGGTCGTGGTGCCACCGCCGACCTGCGAGACCGAGCCCGTGCCCGAGATCGCGTTCGCGACCGACATTGCGTCGGACCGGTTGAACAGCAGGCTGCCGTCGTTGGTGACGGCGCCGCTGCCCAGCGTGCCGGTCGTGCCGCCGGCGCCGACTTGCAGGGTACCGGCCGAGATCGTGGTCGTGCCGGAGTAGCTGTTGGTGCCGGTCAAGGTCGTCGTGCCCGCGCCGATCTGAGAGATCGAGCCCGATCCGGAGATCGCGTTCGCGACGGTGATGGAATCGGACCGGTTGAAGGCCAGGGCGCCGTCGTTCGTCACGGCGCCCGTGCCGAGCGATCCGGTCGTGCCGCCGCTGCCGATCTGCAACGTGCCCGCGGAGATCGTCGTCGTGCCGCTGTAGTTGTTGTTCGCGGCGAGCGTCGTTGTGCCGGCCCCGGCCTGCGTCAGCGACCCGGTGCCCGAGATCGTGCCCGACACGGTGAGCGCGTTGGAGCGGTCGAGCACCAGGCTGGCATTGTTGACGACGTTCGCGGTGCCCAGCGTCCCGGTCGTGCCGCCGGCGCCGACGCGTACCTCGCCCAGCCCGATCGTCAGCGTGCCGCTGTAGGTGTTGTTGCCCGTCAGCGTGAGCGTGCCGCTGCCCTGCTTGGAGAGCGCGCCGCTGCCCGAGAGAACACCCGACAGCGTCAGCGCATTGCTCTGGGTATCGAGCGTGCCGCCACCCGAATTGACCGAAAAGCCGCGAGCACTCGAGAAGCTGCCGGTCAGCTGCAAGGTGCCGCCGTTGAACGTGACGCTGTTGCCTGCCGCGCCGAGCTGTGTGTCCGAGCTGACCTGCAGGATGCCGCCACCCAGCACCGTGCCGCCGCTATAGGTGTTGGTGCCGGTCAACGTGACCGTGCCGCTGCCGAGAAAGCTCAACCCGCCGGTGCCGCTGATATTGCCGCCAAAGGTAATGTCGTCGGAGCGGTTGAACGCGAGGACAGCGTTGTTGGTCACATTGCCCGTGATCGAGCCGGTCGTACCGCCATCGCCGATCTGCAGGATGCCCGACGAGATGACGGTGCCACCGCTGTAGGTGTTCGTCGCCGTCAGGATTGTCGTGCCGCCACCCGCCTGGGTCACTGAGCCCGAGCCGGAGATGGCATTCGCAACAGTCATCGAGTTCGAGCGATCGAGGATCAGGCTCGAATTGTTGGTCACTGCGCCCGTTCCGAGCGATCCGGTCGTGCCACCGCTGCCGACCTGCAACGCGCCAGCGGAGATCGTGGTCGTGCCCGAGTAGCTGTTGGCGCCCGTCAGCATCGTCGTGCCGTTGCCGACCTGCGACACCGAGCCCGTTCCGGAGATCGCATTGGCGACCGTCAGCGCATCGGACCGGTTGAACGAGAGCGCCGCATTGTTCGTCACCGCACCGACACCCAGGGTCCCGGCCGTGCCGCCCGCGCCCACCTGGAGCGTGCCGGCCGATATCGTGGTGGCGCCCGAATAGCTGTTGGCGCCTGTCAGCGT
>SCVT01000191.1 GCA_004296815.1 Reyranella sp.
GCCCGATGCGCGCCCTCGACCTCGACCGTGCTGCAGCCCTGCATGCGCGCGCATTCGTGGCCATGGGCGAGCGCGGCTGGACACGGCAAGACGTGGCGGGCCTCCTCGCCGCGCCCGGAGTCGCGGGCTTCTTCCTGACGGCGGGAACTTCCGACATCGGCATGGCGATTTGTCGGGTCGCCGCCGACGAGGCGGAGCTTCTGACCATCGCCGTCGATGTCGCGCATCGCCGGTGCGGCGCAGGACGCCGGCTGCTCGCCGCCGTGATCGATCATGTGCGCGGCGCAGGCGCGCGGTCGCTATTCCTCGAGGTCGGTGCGGACAATCCCGCGGCGCATTCCCTATATGTCTCGCGGGATTTCACGGAGGTCGGCCGGCGCATGGCCTACTACACGCGTGCAAGTCTCCCGCCCGCCGACGCAATCGTCATGCGTCTTACTCTCAACTGATCACTTGCGACGGATCAGAACGATGTGGATATCGTCTAGAGGTTCGATGCCGAGGATGACGTGGCCCTCATCGCGCGCCGCCCGCGGCACGTTGCGCAAGGGCTCGTCGCCCTTGAGCCGTACGCGCAGCACTTGGCCCGGCTGCATGCGCTCCAGTCGGAGCTTGGTGCGGACGAAGGTCATCGGACAGACCTCGCCGGTAATGTCGATGTCATGGTCGGCGTGTATGGTCATGGTTGTCCAACTATACCGCGAACGCCGGTCAGTGTAGGGTAGACCGGCATGCCAGACCGGAAGTCAAAACTCGAAGTCCTATGCGCAGAGCGCGGCCTCAAGATGACCGACCAGCGACGCGTGATCGCGCGCGTCCTGTCGGAAGCGTCGGATCATCCCGACGTCGAAGCGGTGCATCGCCGCGCGACGACGATCGATCCCAACATCTCGATCGCGACCGTCTACCGGACGGTTCGCCTGTTCGAGGAGGCCGGCATTCTGGCGAAGCACGATTTCGGCGACGGCCGTGCGCGCTACGAGGAGACGCCGGACGAGCACCACGATCACCTGATCGATATCCAGAGCGGCAAGGTTGTGGAATTCCACAACGACGAGATCGAGGAGCTGCAGCGCAAGATCGCCGAAAAGGCCGGCTACAAGCTCGTCGGCCATCGCCTGGAGCTCTACGGAGTGCCGCTGGACGGCAAAACCGACCGGCAAAAATGAGTGGACGGGGCCGGCGCCACCCCGATAATGGGCGCATGATCGGGGCGGGCCCCTTGCGGATTAAACATGCGCATCGACCGCGCTGACAGCGAAGCCGAGCTTCTCGGCCCGCCTGTCTCCAACGCGGAGATCGTCAAGGTCGTCGCCGGCGACTTCGAAGTTCGCCTGGCTCGGACGGCCGAGGAGATTCACGCCGCTCAGGCGCTGCGCTACCGCATCTTCTACGAAGAGATGGCTGCGCACCCGACACCGGAGATGAAGGCGCTCGGTCGCGACTTCGATCCGTTCGACGAGGTGTGCGATCACCTGCTGGTGCTCGATCGCCGCCGCGGCGAAGGCCCCGAGGGCATCGTCGGCACCTATCGCCTGATCCGCCGCGCGGCAGCGGCGCGGATCGGTCGCTTCTATTCGTCGGCTGAGTACGACATCCAGAAGATGATCGACTACCCGAACGAGGTCCTCGAGCTCGGTCGGTCGTGCATCGCCAGGGATGCGCGCAACACCGCGACAATGCAGATGCTGTGGCGCGGCATCGCGCTCTACGCCTACCACTACGACGTCAAGGTGATGTTCGGCTGCGCGAGCTTCCCGGGCATCGACCCCGCCCAGCACGCGCAGGCCCTGTCGTACCTCCATCATCATCATCTCGCGCCGCCGGAGATCCGGGTACGCGCCGTGCCGGAGCGCTACGTCGAGATGAACGTGCTCGAACCCGACAGCTACGATCCGCGCAAGGCGATGGCCCGCGTCCCGCCGCTCATCAAGGGCTACCTGCGGCTGGGCGGCTTCGTCGGCGACGGCGCGGTGATCGATCACGAGTTCAACAGCGTTGACGTCTTCATCGTCGTGAAGACCGACCTGGTGACGGAGAAATACATCCGTCACTACGAACGCGGGATTCGTTGAGCACCGCGACAGACGCGCCGCTGGCGACGATGTGGATCGGTTCTCCCCTGCGCGGCGCGTTCAGGCTCATCGCCTACCTGCTGCTCACGCTCTTGATGCTGCCGTTCCATCTGCTGGCGCTCGCGGTCGGCGCGCGCCCCGTCGTGCGCTGGCTGCCGGTCGCCTACCACCGAATGGTCTGCGTGATCCTCGGCATCAGGGTGAAGGTGAACGGCCGACGCTCGACCGTCATGCCGACGCTCTTCGTCTGCAACCACGTCTCCTATCTCGACATCGAGGTGCTGGGTGGCCGCATCCCCGGCTGCTTCGTCGCCAAGGCCGAGGTCGCGACCTGGCCGTTCTTCAGCACGCTCGCCAAGGCGCAGCGCACCATCTTCGTCGACCGGCGCTCGGCCAAGACCAACAACAGTCGCGACGAGATGCTGCGCCGGCTCGATACCGGCGACAACCTGATGCTGTTCCCCGAGGGCACCAGCAGCGACGGCACGCGCGTGCTGCCGTTCCGCAGCGCCCTGTTCGCGACCGCCCAGCTCCGCCGCGACGACAGGCCGATCCTCGTGCAGCCGGTGGCGATCTCCTACACCCGCCTCGACGGCATTCCGCTCGGCCGCTACTGGCGGCCGCTCTTCGCCTGGTTCGGCGACCTCGATCTGGTGCCGCACCTCTGGCAGATGGTCTGCCTCGGCGAGACCGAGGCGGTGGTGACGTTCTTCCCGCCGGTCGACATCGACCGGCTGGGCGACCGCAAGAAGCTGGCGGAATACTGCTTCCGGCAGGTTTGGGCCGGCGTGCAGGCGGCGAATTCCGGCCGGCCCGAGCTCCTGCCGCCGCTCGACGCGCCCGCCTTGGTGGCCGTGCAGGCCCCGACGGCGGCCCCTCGACCCTGAGGGGCCCGGGTGATAGAACCGCGCCGTTCCCGCAACGGAGACCGATGCAAGACGTCCGCATGACCGGGCAGCATAAGCGCGTGTTCATCCGCACCTACGGGTGCCAGATGAACGTCTACGATTCCGACCGCATGGCCGACGTCCTGCGGCCGCTCGGCTATGCCCTCGCGGACGCGCCCGACCAGGCCGACCTGGTCGTGCTGAACACCTGCCACATCCGCGAGCACGCTTCGGAGAAGGTCTATTCCGAGCTCGGCCGCCTGCGCGACGTGAAGCGCGACCGCCGCGCCGAGGGACGAGACCTCACCATCGCCGTCGCGGGCTGCGTCGCCCAGGCCGAGGGCGAGGAGATCGTGAAGCGCCAGCCCGCCGTCGACATCGTGGTCGGCCCGCAGTCATACCATCGCCTGCCCGAGCTGCTGGCCGAGGCCGAGCGCAAGGCCGCACTCCTGCGCAACGGCAAGCGCCTGCCGGGCGCCGGCGTGCTCGACACCGACTTCCCGGCCGAGAGCAAGTTCGACCATCTGCCCGCGCCGCTCGGCGTGCGTGCGGGCTCCGCCTTCCTGTCGATCCAGGAAGGCTGCGACAAGTTCTGCACCTTCTGCGTCGTGCCCTACACGCGCGGTGCCGAGTATTCGCGCCCCGTCGCGGCGGTGCTCGCCGAAGCGCGCCAGCTCGTGGCGGCGGGCGCGATCGAGATCACGCTGCTCGGCCAGAACGTCAACGCCTATCACGGCGAAGCCGCCGACGGTTCCACCTGGGGCCTCGCACGACTCATCCGGGAGATCGCCGGGATCGATGGCGTGGCGCGCCTGCGCTACACGACCTCCCATCCGCGCGACATGGACGACGAGCTGATTGCCGTGCACGGCGAGGTGCCGCAGCTCATGCCCTACCTGCACCTGCCGGTGCAGTCGGGCTCCGATCGCATCCTCGAGGCGATGAACCGCCGCCACGGCCGCGACCTCTTTCTCGGCCTCGTCGACCGCCTGCGCGCCGCGCGGCCCGACCTCGCGCTGTCGTCGGACTTCATCGTCGGCTTTCCCGGCGAGAGCGACGCCGATTTCGACGACACGATGCGCCTGATCGAGCAGGTGGGCTTCGCCTCGGCCTTCTCCTTCAAGTACAGCCGCCGGCCCGGCACGCCGGGCGCCGCGCTGACGGATCAGCTGCCCGAGAGCGTGAAGGCCGCGCGACTCGCCGCGCTGCAGGCGCTGCTCGGCCGCCAGGCGCGCGACTTCAACGTCTCCAAGGCCGGCACCACGACGCCGGTCCTGTTCGCCGAAGCCGGCCGCAAGCCCGGGCAGATAATCGGCAAGACGCCGTGGCTGCAGTCGGTCTATGTCGAGGGTAATCCGCGGCTGATCGGCCGCATCGTCGACGTCCACCTCACCGAGGGCCATGCCAACAGCCTGGCCGGCCGGATCGTGACCGGCTCGTACGAGGCCGCCGCGTGAGCGACCAGACAGCCGGTGCCCGCGCCGCCGATGTGCGTCGCATGACCTTCGACGACAATGCGCTGCTCGCGGTGCTCTACGGCAATCACGACCGCAACCTCGTGCGCATCGAGCAGCTCGCCAACGTGCAGCTCAGCGCCCGCGGCAACCAGCTCGCCATCGCCGGCACGCCGGACGACGCGGCGGTCGCGCAGAAGGCGATCGCCGGCCTTTACGAACGGCTGAAGCGTGGGCTCTCCATCGAGGCGGCCGACGTCGATGCCGCCGTGCGCTTTGCCCGCAGCGGCGCCGAGGGGGGAGACGCGGAGGGCATCAAGACGCGCCGCCGCACCGTGCAGGCGCGCTCGCCCGGCCAGAAGACCTATCTCGCGGCGCTGCGCGAGCGCGACATGGTGTTCGCGCTGGGGCCGGCCGGCTCGGGCAAGACCTATCTCGCGGTGGCGATGGGCGTGTCGCTGCTGCTCGCCGGCAAGGTCGAGCGCATCGTGCTGTCGCGACCCGCCGTCGAGGCGGGCGAGCGCCTGGGCTTCCTGCCCGGCGACATGAAGGAGAAGATCGATCCCTACCTGCGGCCGCTCTACGACGCGCTGCACGACATGATCCCGGCGGAGCAGATCGCCAACCGCATGGAGAACGGCGAGATCGAGATCGCGCCGCTCGCCTTCATGCGCGGCCGCACGCTCGCCCACTGCTTCGTCATCCTCGACGAGGCGCAGAACACCACGCCGATGCAGATGCGCATGTTCCTGACGCGTCTCGGCGAGGGCTCGCGCATGGTCATCACCGGCGATCCCAGCCAGACCGACCTGCCGAACAACCAGAAGTCGGGCCTCAACGATGCCGTCGAGACGCTGGGCAATGTCGACGGCGTGCGCTTCATCCGCCTCACCTCCAAGGACGTGGTGCGCCACGACCTCGTGACCCGCATCGTCGAGGCCTATGACGCGCGCGATAAGAAAACCAAGGCTTAACGTCGAGGTCGTCGTTCTCGACGCCGGCTGGCAGAAGGCGCTGCCTGGTGTCGAGCGGCTGGTGCGCAAAGCGGCGCGTGGGGCAGCGAGCCGCGGCCGTTCGCTCAACGTGGCCCTCTCGGACGACAAGGGCGTTCGTGCGCTCAACAAGCGCGACCGGAAGAAAGACAAGCCGACCAACGTGCTGTCCTATCCGTCCGGCGAGCGCGCCTTCCTGGGCGATATCGTGCTGGCCCGGCAGACCGTGTGGCGCGAGGCGAAGGCGCAGAAGAAGAAGCCGGCCGACCACGTGGCGCACCTGGTGGTCCACGG